>JBILEM010000151.1:0-4263 GCA_044352085.1 Schleiferiaceae bacterium | reverse complement strand
CCACGGCTGCCCCCCTCCTCCAAAAGAAATCATCCCTTACCTCCGGAGAAGTAGGCGCCGCCGTAGCCACGGTGAATTTCTTGGGAGCTGCCGGCATTGTCCTGGTTCCCTTGCTGGCAAATGCGCTGGATTTTAGTCCTTTACAAGGAGGTGTGCTTGCGGGAGGAACCTTGCACGCAGTAGGACAGGCGCTTGCGGCCGGTTTCGCCATGGGCGAAGAGGCTGGCCAGTGGGCCACTTTGGTCAAAATGAGTCGGGTAGCTTTGCTCATACCGCTGCTCTTCTACTTGAACGTTTTGGTTCAGAAAAAAAGCGTGAACGAATCCGCCGCCCCGCTCTGGCACACCGCGAAAAACATGTGGTTCATTGGAGCCTTTGTCTTGCTGTCTGGACTGCAATTGGCTATCGATTGGCCCGACGCCCTTCAAAAAGGGGCTGGTTCGGTCGAGAAATTTGCGTTTTGGGTCGCCCTCTTTGGCATGGGAACGTCCATTCGATTGTCGGATCTCTGGAAAAACGGAGCAGCCATTGTCGGATTTGGTGCCCTTCTTTTTGCGCTGAACCTGGCCTTGTGGGTGGCCGTGCTGGTGTGGATTCCTGCCTGATGAGCGCTGGTCCCTTTTCCTTTCCTGGAATGCACACAGCTTCAAGCGGCAGGATGGAGCGTCCGTAAAAGTTCGTTGTACCTTCACCCCATGACAATGCGCTGGCTCCACTGGACCACGGCCTTCCCCCATTTGGAAGACCCGCAAAACGGCTTGTTTGTAGCGAATGCCCTCCAAGCGCTATCCGATGTAGACCACCGAATCCTTCACGTGCGGGGAACCGCAAAAAAAGGGACTGCCCCCCTTCCCAAGGGACCGTGGAACGGCATTCGAATCGATGCGCCAGGGGGCTGGACCGGCTTGCAGTGGAAACGCCAGGTTTTGAACACGATGCACGACCCGGTTGACGCATTGGTGCTGCACATGCCCAATCCCGATGCCCTCCCAGCCGTGTTCTGGGCGAAAAAGCAGGGAATTCCGGTTTTTATTGTGGAACACCGGTCGGCGTGGATTCGGAAGTTTTCGGAAAAATCGGCCGCATACCGATTGGCAATGAAAGGACTCTTCCAATGGGCCGACGGCATCGCCGTTCCCTCGGATGCCCTTGCCCGTGCGCTTCGGGAGGTGGGAATTTCCCGCCCTATCGCCACTTTGGGAAATCCCCTCCCCGTCCCCGTCTCCCGAAAACGAACCGCCGGAAGCGCCCATCGCTTTGGGCACTTGGGGGACAGCATCGGTTCGGTCAAGGGGCAGCCGTCGCTTTTGGCCGCTTGGGAAACCCACGTGAAGCACTTCCCCAGCGACACGTTGGAAATATGCGGCGACGGTCCGGACCGCGCGGAATGGGAGCAGGCATGGGGCCATGTTCCCGGCTTGACCTTCTTGCCCGGCACCCCGCACGGGGAGGTTTTGGACCGGATGCTTCGTTGGGATACCGTTGTGGTGAATAGCCCTGTGGAAACGTTTGGATTGGCTGCAGCCGAAGCGCTGGACCGCGGTTGCACGGTGCTCAGTACCCGCAACGGCGGAATGGAAAGCTGGGGTGAATCGATTCCTGCCCTTTACTTCCGCCCACGGGAATCGGGAGATGTAGAGGATTTGGTTGCTGCCTTGGCGCACATGCGTTCAGCGCAGGGACCGAGGTCGCTGTCTCCCGACGAAGCGGATGCGTTTTTTGCACCGCTGCGGCCAAACGCATGGGCACGGGATTTTCAAAATTGGATTGCCGAGCAAAGTTCCAAGAAGCGGAAGTAAAATCCGAGGGACCCCCGTGGGGGCGTCGGCCTACAACAAGTCCAGAAGCGAGGACACCCCCACCATGCGCGGGCTCACCAGGGCCTCGGCGTGGGCTACCCCAATCTGCTGGCCCCAAACCGCCGTACGGGAAAGGACCTGGTCCAAAAATCCTTCGGACGACAGGACCGTTTCGGGTTCTTCGCGCGTTGGGTCGTAAAATTGGGAGGAGAAGGCCTTAATGGCTTCCATTTTTACCGCCTCAAAACCCGATATATCGACGGCAAAGCTGGGCGTAAGGTCGTAAAATTGGATATAGTGGTAAACTTGTTCGGGACGCCAAGGTTCTTGCGGAGCACCCTGCCAAGTCGTTTCGATTTTCCGGAGCCCGGCGTAAAACCACGATTCCAAAGCCAGTTGCGCACCCCGTCCGTGGTCCGGGTGCCGGTCCGATGGGGCATTGATCAGCAAAATACGGGGACGAAAACGCCGAATTTGTTCGATGACCAGGCGGCGGTGCGCGTCGTCCACCAGAAAGTGACCGTCCTCCATGCCCAGGTTGTGGCGTGCGGACAGCCCCAAAATGCGCGCGGAGGCCGCGGCCTCGGCACGGCGCTCTTCCACCGACCCTCGGGTGCCCAACTGGCCCTCGGTCAGGTCTAAGATCCCCACCCGCTGCCCCGCGGCGGCGTGCTTGGCTAGTAGGCCCCCGCAGCCCAACTCCGCATCGTCGGGGTGGGCCGCAATGGCCAGGATGTCCAGTGTTTCATTCATCGTATTTCGCTCACTTGCCTGCGGCAAAGGAACGAATTCTTCCGCCAAGGGGCGAGCTGGTAGACAAAAGACTTTCCACCCACTGGCCGTTTTCGTCGATGAGAAATTTGTGGAAGTTCCAACGCACTTCGGCATTGGAAACCCCATTTTGCTCTTTTTGGGTCAACCAGGCGTACACCGGATGCTGGTTGGCTCCTTTGGTCGCGACCTTGGTCATCATGGGGAACGCTACGCCGTAGTTCTTTTCGCAAAAAGAGGCCACGTCGGCATTGCTGCCCGGCTCCTGCTGGCCAAAATCGTTGGAAGGGAAGCCTAAAATGACAAATTTGGAGGTGTCCACCAAGCCCCAAAGCTCTTGCAGCTCCTTGTACTGGGGCGTGAAGCCGCATTTGGACGCGGTGTTGACAATCAACACGCGCTTTCCGCGGAGGGTGGCAAAATCAAAGGTGCCGCCGTCCAGCGTTTCTACTTTAAAGGAATAAAAGTCCACAGGTGCTGGGGTTGAAAGGGATTCGGTTGCGCGCTCTTCCGGTGCTGCCGGTTGGGCACAGGCGGAAAGGGAGAGGGCCAGTGCCAAACCCGTAAAGAAGGTTGTTTTCATCTAACAAAGAACGCCTACCGGTCGCAAATGTTCAAGCCCTCACCCGTACCTTTGAAACGTGAAAACGCAGAACCCCCTGCTACGCGCCATTCAACTGGAATGGGCCCTGGAGTTCCGGCAAAAATCTGCCTTTGCGGCGGCTTTGCTGTTTGTGGCGGGGTCTGCTTTTTTGGCCTCCAAATCCTATGCCGGCGTTCCGCCTTCCAAAGCCTGGAATGCCTTGCTGTGGGTGGTCCTTTTGTTCAGTGCTTTGCATGCCGCCACCCGCAGTTTTGCCGGCGTTCCCCATTCTCGTTGGTGGCTTATCGGACAATGGATTCAACCGGTGCATTGGCTGTGGGCCAAAGCGTTGGTTACTTCGGTGCAGCTGGTCGTATTGGGATTGAGCAGCTTGGGGCTGTTTGCCCTGTTGCTGGGCCTCCCGGTTGGGAATGTGTCCGGTTTTGTAGCCACCGTTGTTTTGGGCAGCGCCGGACTTTCCGGTGTGCTGACAACCACCGCTGCCATTGCGGCTCAAGCCGACTCCCGAGCAAGCCTCATGGCCGTTTTGAGCATTCCCCTGCTTCTCCCAACCTTGGCCACCATCCAACGTGCATCCACATTGGCCGTAGCGGGTTTGCCGTGGTCCGAGTTGTGGATGCCATTGGGTTCTATCGCCCTCTTGGCCGCGGTACCGGCAGTTCTTGGCACCCTACTTTTCCCCTACCTTTGGAAACCATGAAAAACGCTTGGAAATACCTGGGCTTGGCCCTGGTGGGCTACAGCCTTTTGGCGGGCATTTTGTCCGACGTCCCCCGGTTGCCCATTGTGAACGAGACCATCCGAAATTTGTACTACCACGTGCCCATGTGGTTCACCATGATTGCCTTGATGGGGGCTTCTTTTGGCTACAGCATCGGAGCGCTCCGCACCCAGTCCTTGGAACGGGACCGCCGGGCAGCCCACTTGTCCGAAGTGGCCTTGGTTTTTGCTGTCGCCGGGCTGCTCACCGGGATGCTTTGGGCCAAATTTACCTGGGGCGCATTTTGGACCCCAGACCCCAAGCTCAACGGCACGGCGATCACCCTGCTCATTTACCTGGCGTACTTCGTGTTGCGCAGCAGCGTGGAC
>JBILEM010000150.1:0-4278 GCA_044352085.1 Schleiferiaceae bacterium | reverse complement strand
CGTCGCAGTTTGTTGGATCACTTGAAAGCCACTGAAATTCAGCGTTACCGCGCCATCATTGAGAAGCTCGGTCTCCGTAAATAAGACGTACAAAACCGCGAACAGCGCGAAAAGGCAATTTCTTCGGAATTGCCTTTTCGTGTTTCTTTCCGGTACATTCCCATTATGTTTGAAATGATGAAAGCCCCAACCCCCATCCGGGAAGAGATCCGCCTGCCTGACGGCCGTGTGATTACCCTGGAGACCGGCCGAATGGCCCGCCAAGCCGACGGTTCGGTTCTGGTTTCGTGCGGAGGAACCGCACTGCTCGCAACGGTCGTATCCGATCCCAATGCCCGTCCGGGTGTGGATTTTATGCCCCTTACGGTCGAGTACAAAGAGAAATTCGCCTCATCCGGCCGTGTGCCCGGTGGATTCCTGAAGCGCGAAATGCGTCCCGCAGACCGGGAAATTCTGGTTTCTCGCTTGGTGGACCGCGTTTTGCGCCCCTTGTTCCCTGAGGACTACCACTCCGAGACCCAAGTCATCATCACGTTGTTGTCCTTCGACGAAAACGTTGCGGCTGACTCCTTGGCCGGATTGGCTGCTTCGACGGCACTGGCAATCTCCGACATTCCTTTCAGTGGCCCCATCTCCGAAGTGTGTGTGGCCCGTGTGGACGGTCAAATCATCGTAAACCCCTCACCCGCTCAATTGGCCTTGGCCGACATCGAAATGATGATCGGTGCCACGGACGAGAGCATTGTGATGGTAGAAGGCGAAATGTCCGAGGTCAGCGAAGCCGAAATGCTGGAAGCGATCTCCGCCGCTCACGCTGCCATCAAGGTGCAAGTTGCCGCGCAGCTTGCCTTGGCCGCCAAGGTTCCCGGCAGCAGCCCCAAGCGCACCTACAATCACGAAACGCACGACGAAGAACTTCGCGAGCGCGTCAAGAAAGCCACCTACGACCAGGCCTACGCCGTTGCCGGATTGGGCTTGGCCGACAAGCATATGCGCAGCGCCAAGTTCCGCGAGGTATTGGACGCCTTCCTGGCTACCCTAACCGACGAGGAAAAGGCGACCAGCGGCGAATTGGCCAAAAAGTACTACCACGATGTGGAGTACGACGCCATGCGCAACCAGATTTTGGACAACGGACGCCGTTTGGACGGCCGTTCCACCACGGAAATCCGCCCCATCTGGGTAGAAACCGATGTGTTGCCCGGCCCACACGGCTGCGCCCTGTTCACCCGCGGCGAGACCCAGTCCTTCACCACGGTAACCTTGGGTTCCAGCTTGGACGCCAACCGCATCGATTCTCCTACCTTGACCGGCGAAGAGAAATTCTACCTGCACTACAACTTCCCGCCCTTCTCCACCGGTGAAGCGCGTCCTTTGCGCGGCGTAAGCCGCCGTGAAATTGGACACGGCAACTTGGCCCAACGCGCTTTGAAGCGCATGGTGCCTGACTCTGTGGGTTACACCATCCGCGTGGTTTCCGACATCCTGGAATCCAACGGATCCAGCTCCATGGCCACCGTGTGCGCAGGTACCCTGGCTCTGATGGACGCCGGTATCGAAATCACCCGTCCTGTAAGCGGCATCGCCATGGGATTGATTACCGACAAAAACCGTTTTGCGGTTCTGTCTGACATCTTGGGCGACGAAGACCACTTGGGAGACATGGACTTCAAAGTGACCGGAACGGAAAAAGGCATCACTGCCTGCCAGATGGATATCAAAATTGGCGGCTTGACCTTCGAGATCATGGAGAAGGCCCTGATGCAAGCAAAAGAAGGACGTGCTCACATCTTGGGCAAAATGCTGGAAGCCGTGCCTGCCGTACGTGCAGAGCTCAAGCCCCACGCTCCCAAATTGATCATCATGGAAATTCCCAAGAATTTCATTGGTGGCGTAATCGGGCCCGGAGGCAAGATCATTCAAGGCTTGCAAGCGGAAACCGGTTGCCACATCTCCATCAACGAAGTGGACGACAAGGGCATCATCGAAATTTCCGGAACCAACCCAGAGGGCTTGGCTTTGGCGCAGCAGCGCATCCGCGAAATCTGTTTTGTTCCCGAAGTCGGCGCTACCTACAACGGCACCGTTAAAGGCATCCAAACCTTCGGCGTATTCGTTGAAATCGGACGCGGAACCGAAGGGTTGTTGCACGTTTCCGAGATGGAATGGACCCGGGTGGACGATCCGTCTACCTTGTACAAGGAAGGCGACCGCGTGGAGGTGAAACTCATTGGCGAAGACAAAGGCAAACTGCGTTTGAGCCGCAAGGTGTTGTTGCCAAAGCCCGAAGGCTACGTGGAACGTGCACCGCGCGAAGACCGTGGACCTCGTGAAGACCGTGGACCGCGTCGGGACGACCGCCGGGACCGCGGACCGCGTCGGGATGACCGTCCTCGTCGGGACGAGAACACCAACGAAAGCGAAGCCTAATTCAACCGAAAGAATCCCATGCGTCAGTTAAAAATCACCAAACAGGTCACCAACCGCGAAACTGCGTCGTTGGACAAATACCTGCAGGAAATTGGTAAGGTCGAACTGATCACCGCCCAAGAAGAGGTGGAATTGGCACAACGTATCAAAGCGGGCGACCAGCGCGCTTTGGAAAAGTTGACCAAAGCCAACCTGCGTTTCGTGGTGTCGGTGGCCAAACAGTACCAAAACCAGGGATTGACTCTGCCGGATTTGATCAACGAAGGCAACCTGGGATTGATCAAAGCCGCGCAGCGGTTCGACGAAACCCGAGGATTTAAGTTCATTTCGTACGCCGTTTGGTGGATCCGTCAATCCATTTTGCAGGCCCTGGCCGAGCAAAGCCGGATTGTTCGACTTCCCTTGAACAAGATTGGTTCCATCAACAAAATCAACAAGGCCTACGCCACGTTGGAGCAAAAACACCAGCGTCCACCGAGTGCGGAGGAAATTGCGGAGGTTTTGGAGATGAGCGAAGACGACGTAAAAGAAAGCTTGCGCAACTCCGGCCGCCACGTATCCATGGATGCTCCGCTGGTCGAAGGCGAAGACAGCAATTTGTACGATGTATTGAACTCCTCGGACTCCCCCCATCCCGATCAGGATTTGATGGTGGATTCCTTGCGTACCGAAATCGAACGGTCCTTGGCCACGCTCACCCCACGGGAAGGAGACGTCATCCGTCTGTACTTTGGTCTCAACGGGCAACATCCCTTGACCTTGGAAGAGATCGGTGAAAAGTTTGACCTGACCCGCGAACGGGTGCGCCAAATCAAAGAGAAGGCCATTCGCCGCATGAAGCATACCTCACGAAGCAAAATCCTCAAGACCTATTTGGGTTAATTCCGTTCGTCTGTAATGCATGTACAAAACCCGGCACGATTCTGCCGGGTTTTTTGTTTTGTACCTTAGGATCCCCGCTGGTTCTTGAGAACAGCACAAATTGCCCGCAAACTACCCCCATGAAAGTACACGCTATTCTAATCGTGCTGGCCTTTGCCGGTGTTCTAACCTCGTGTGGCCCAGCCGCCATGGCACTCAAACGATCCAAAAAGCTCGAAGCAGCCGGCCTGGGCTACGAAGCGGCCGAAGCTGCTTTGGACGCCGTAGAAGCCAATCCGAACAACACCAAAGCCTTGGTACAGGCCAAGACCGTGGGCCAAAGAGAGCTGAAGCGAATTGGCCTTGAATTTGAAAACCGCGCAGAAGCCAACGAGGTCGTCGGAGCCTTGGAATCCTTTGTTCGAGGTCGTCGCCTGGTGGAACGGGCGGCGGAGTCCAATGTAGAGCTCACTGGGTTGGAAGCGTACACCGGTCGCTTTGCCCAGTTGCGCAAAGGGCATGTGGACCAACTGGTGGCCCAAGCCGATGCTGCCTTGAACAGCAGCGACTTCTCCGGTGCCCAGCGCCTCTACGAGAACGCCTTGCGCTACGACCCGGACAACGCCCCAATCCGCAGCCAATGGCGCATTGCCGTAGCCGAGCCCCTCTTTCGCCAAGGACTTCAGTCCTACCGCGTGAAGCGCTACCGCACGGCCTACTACCAGTGGGTAGATATGGAAAAAGCCATTGGCCAGGCATACAAAAACAGCCGCCAGATGCAGGACTCCGCCGTTTTCCACGGAAAGGTGACTGTAGGCATCCGGGACGTCATTGCCCCCACCCGCCAAGAATTGGACCTGGCCCGAGGACTGCGCGCCGATTTGATGAGCAACCTCATCCAAACCCAGGAACCCTTTATTGAGTGGATCGACTACAACGAACAAACGCGGTTTGCGTCCACCAAGCAGCCCGACCTCCTTTTGAACA
>JBILEM010000149.1:0-4283 GCA_044352085.1 Schleiferiaceae bacterium | reverse complement strand
TGGCTCCGCACCAAAAGCTTTGGCCGTAAAAATTACTCAAGGAGGTCGGAACCGTGGCGCGCCGCAAAAAATCGGCGTCCACCACCGAAACACCGTTCACGCGGCCGCTGTCCAGAATCAGCTGCCCCAGCCGGGCAAAGTCCCGCGTGGTGGCGTTCAAACAGCAATAGGCCAGGGCTTCGCCCTCGTTATCGGTGTGCCAGGTGGCGTTGGTTTCCGCTCCCAAGGGTCCCCACAGCCGCTCGCCGGCCAAATCCGCCAGTTTGCGCTGGGTGGCAGCCTCCAAACAAAGAGACAAGAGCTGCGTGCTTCCGCTCTGGTACTCGTATTTTTCACCGGGGTTGCCCACCTCGATGGACCGCATGGTGTGTTCGATGCTGTTTCCGTAATACGCGCGGGCGGTGATCCCCAAAGGCTTTTTGTAGTTTTCCCGCCAATCCAAATCCGCGGTCATTTCCGACAGGTGGCGCAACGTCAATCGGTCGGCACCGGGCCCTTTGAGCCAAGGCAGGTAGGTTTTCGCTGGGGTCTCCCAACTCGGGATTTCACCGCGCTCAATGGCCTGCTGGGTGAGCAAAACCACCACAGATTTCCCCATGGAGAAGGAATTCGTGCGGGATTGGGCGTCGACGTCGCCAAAATAAGCTTCGTACCGAATGGTGTCGTGTTGAACCACCAACAAAGACCCCGTTCCAATGCTGTCCAACTCGGCGCGGAGCGCAGCGGACGGCTCCCAACGCTGTTGCTCCAGGCGTTCGGGCCACGGGCGCGGGGCGGTGGCCAACACCGAATCTTGGTCAAAGTACCGGCGGTCGTGGATATTCGACGTGGTTCTGCCTTGCAAGTAGGTGGCGTAAATCCCTTTGATCAGGTAGCCGTAACCCGCGGTCATCAAAACGCCAAGGACCAAGAGAATGCTGGCAAAAATCCACAAAATTCTGCGCATGGGAGTCGGTATAAAAACGATTATTCGGTTACGAATGTAGGATTTCCGACGGTTCTTCTGCCCATTCCACGCCAAATTGGAGGGCAAAATGATGCTTGACTTTCTCCTTGATTTCCTCCATCGGGACCGCGCGCTTCAATTCGCGTTCCAAGGAGGTTACGCTTTTGTCGGTGATGCCGCAGGGGACAATGTATTCGAAGTACTTCAAGTCGGTATTCACGTTGAATGCCCATCCGTGCATGGTGACCCAGCGGCTGGCGCGTACCCCCATGGCGCAGATTTTCCGCGCAAAAGGGGTGCCCACGTCCAGCCAAACGCCGGTTTCTCCGGGGCTGCGGTCCCCGGCAATGCCGTACTCCGCAAGCACTTGGATAATGACTTCTTCCAGCGTGCGCAGGTAGCGGTGGATGTCGGTAAAATAGTGGTCCAGGTCCAAGATGGGGTAGCCCACCAGCTGGCCGGGGCCGTGGTAGGTGATGTCTCCGCCGCGGTCAATGGGGAAGAACTCCGCGCCAATTTCTTTGAGCTGGGCTTCGTTGGCCAACAAGTGCGCCATATTGCCGCTTTTCCCCAGCGTGTACACATGCGGATGTTCCACAAAAAGCAACCGATCGGTGGTTGGAATGTGTTCGTCCTCGGGGGCTTTTCGGTTGGCCGACTTGAGGGCGAGCGTTTCTTGAAAGTACCGCTCCTGCAGCTCCCAGCACGGGCCGTAGGACATGGGTCCCAAATCGTGAAACTGAACTTTTTTCATGGTGGAGAGGCATTTGGAACGATAGGGTAAAAGTACGGACATTGCAGACGCGATGGACTGGCAACTCAAACCCTTCGATGCCCTTACCCCGGGGGAGTTGTATGCGCTGCTCGCCTTGCGGTCCGACGTCTTTGTGGTGGAACAGAACTGCGTCTATTTGGATACGGACGGTCTGGATTCCGTCGCCTTGCACCTCTGGCTCCCGGGCACTCCCCACGCTTTGGCCGTGGCGCGGTTGCTCCCTCCGGGGTCCTGCTACGCCGAAGCCAGCATTGGCCGCGTGGCTACTGCAGGCCGCGTTCGCCGAACCGGACTGGGCCGCGCCCTGTTTCAACGCGCGCTGGACGAGGTCGCACAGCGATGGCCGGGACCGGTGCGGATCATGGCCCAGTCCTACCTCACAAAATTCTATGCCGAATTTGGCTTCTTGATTCAAGGAGACGAATTTTTGGAAGACGGAATTCCGCACTTTTATATGCGCAAACCATGAAATTGACCCGCGTCAACCCCGACCACAGCTGGCTCCTGGAAACCAACGGGCTCCGCATCCTGATTGACCCGTGGTTGGTAGGACCCGAAGTAGATGGATGGGGCTGGTTCCACACCCAGCACCTGCCGGAGGCGGCCTGGCCGCAGGAGGCCCTGGGATCCCTGGACGGCATTCTCATTACGCTTCCTTTCTCGGACCATTGCCACGAAGAATCGCTGCGGGCACTCCCCGCGCACATCCCCTTGCTGGCAACGCCCGATGCCTTGCGTCGGTTGCGCCGCATCTTTCCCACGGGAAGAACCCTGGTTGCCCTTGGAGATCCTTTTTTCTCGACAGACGCTCTGCCCGGCGTGTCGTTTACCCACCTGTCTGCTCCGTGGTGGCGCCCCACCCACCAAGCCGTGTGGATATCATCGCCCGACGGCAGCCTGCTGGTGGCCCCCCACGGGTACCACGGCCGGAAACGGTTGCGTGCGTTGCGCCCAGCCATGGCGCGTCCCTGTACGGTTTTGGCTCCGTCCATGCGGTACGGCTTGCCTTTCTTCCTGGGTGGGCCGGTCAATTTGGGCCTTCAAAACGCCTCGCATTTGTGCCAAGATGTACACGCCAATATTTATTTGGAAACCCATTCCGCAGACAAGCCGGGAAGCGGTTTGGCCCGCCTGTTGGCGCGGATCCACCGCCCGCCGTTTGAGCGGGTGCAGTCCGTGATTGCCATTGCGGCCGAGGTCCCTTACCGGCACCCCCAGCCCTAACAAAAGCCAATAGGCCGCGTTTTTCGCCGTTTCTTACTCGTCAAAACTGACTACCACCCGCTCGGTCTTGGGCATGGCTTGGCAGGTGAGGACGTAGCCGTCGGCCACTTCTTCCTCGCTCAAAGCATAGTTCATGGCCATTTCCACCTCGCCCTCCAACACCTTGGCGCGGCAGGTGCAGCAAACGGCTCCCTTGCACGCATAGGGCACGTCGGCTCCGGCGTCCAAGGCTGCGTCCAGAATAAAGTCCTTCGGACGCATGGCGAAATGCGTTTCTTCGCGGTCCAGGATCACCGTTGCTTGCACCGTGGTGCCTTTGTCCAGCCCTTTGGCGCTGGCTTTGGGGGCTTCTGCTGCCGGTGCAGCAGCCGTAAACAGTTCAAAATGAACGCGTTCCTTGGGGATACCCAACTCCACCAGGGCATTGGTCACGCCGTGGATCATGGGCTCTGGGCCGCACAAGTAAAACGCCTTGGCCGACGTCAACGCGGGAAAACGCTCGGCAAAAAGAGCCACCCGGTCTTGGTCAATGCGTCCTTTCAGGGCATCGGCCCCTTGGTCTTCGCGGCTGAGCACATGGTGAACTTCCAACCGGCCGAGGTAGCGGTCTTTCAGATCTTCCAGCTCTTGCTTGAACAGGATGGACGACGTAGAGCGGTTGCCGTAGTACAAAGCAAACGTGCTGCTGGGTTCGGCCTCCAACACGGTGGTCAAGATGCTGAGCACGGGGGTAATTCCACTGCCTGCAGCAAATCCGACGTAGTGCGCGGCGCGCTCGGCCACGGGGTCAAACACAAAATTTCCTTGCGGGGGCATGGTTTCCAACGCCGTTCCGGCGGCCAACTGGGTGTTGGCCCAGGTGCTGAACTTGCCGTTTTCCACCTGCTTGATGGCCACGCGGAGCTCGCCGCTCACGGGGCTGGAACACAAGGAATACGACCGGCGAATTTCCTGGCCGTCCAAAGCCACACGAAACGTCAGGTACTGCCCTGCGCGAAAACGCCACTGGTCCCACTGGTCGGCCGGCACGTCCAGGGCCACGGAAACCGAGTCCGCCGTTTCCCGGCGCACTTCCCGCACCGTGAGTCCGTGAAATTTGGGGGCACCCCGTCCCTTTTGGGCTTCCGCGGTGGTGATCAATCCGGGCAAACTTTCGGTCTTTTTCTTAAAAAATCCCAACATAAACTTAGTGGCGCTTAGAAACGTTAATAGCAGGTGAATACAAAGGTAACGCAGCGCGGTGCGCGTTGGTTCCTTTCGTAAACTTGCAGTATCAGAAATCAAGGACCCATGGGAGAAGAAATTTCACTCGAACAGCGGTTCCAAGCCTATGTTGAC
>JBILEM010000148.1:0-4292 GCA_044352085.1 Schleiferiaceae bacterium | reverse complement strand
GCGGCAGCGGTGAGAACCACGCCAAAGGCCTTGCCGTAGGTGGGGGAACTGGTGCGGAGGTCGACGGCTACGTCGTAAACGGCTCCCGCGCCAACGGAAACGAATTTTCCTTGGGCGCGGGGCGGGGACTGAAAATGCAAGCCTCGGAGCACACCGCGCGAACTCAGGCTCTCGTTGTCTTGCACAAAGTCAACGGTGAGGCCGGCTTGTTCCCAAACGCGTTTGTTGTAGGATTCCATAAAATAGCCGCGTTCGTCCCCAAAAACGGTGGGATGCACTTCCAAAAGGCCTTCGATGGGGGTTGGGATGAATTTCATGGGCGTTGGAATCGGTTTTGGGTCCACCGGTGCAGCTCGGAACCGACGGCAGGGTTGCCGGCCACAATCTCCCGGTGGTGCACCAGGTCCCGGTGGGAGAGGGCCTGGGTGCCAAAGGAAGTGGCGCGGCCTCCGGCTTCTTCCACCAGCAAAATACCGGCAGCCACGTCCCAGGGCGAAAGTCCGTGTTCAAAGAAAGCGTCAAACCGGCCGCAGGCCACGTAGGCCAGGTCGGTGGCGGCACTGCCCAAGCGGCGTACGCCGCGGGTGTGTTGGAAACAGTCGTTCAAAACGCCCGCGTAGGCGGCCATTTCCGAAAAGTCGTAGTACGGAAACCCGGTGGCGACCAAACTGTCGGAAACATTCGAGGTGGAAGACACGCGCACGGGCAAACCGTTGCAGCGGGTGCCGCGGCCGCGTTCGGCGGAAAAATACTCGTCTTGGCCCAATTCGTAGACCGCGGCGGCTACCAAAACTTTTCCGTGCAGCAGGCCCACGCTGACCGCGTAGGTGGGAATGCCGTGGATGAAGTTGGTGGTGCCGTCCAAGGGGTCCACCACCCAGTCCCAAGACTGGTCCGGCGACGGAGTTCCGTTTCCTTCTTCGGCAATGAACCCGGCTTCGGGCAGCAGCCGGTGCAATCCGTCCACCAAACGCCTTTCGGCTTCTTGGTCCACGTAGCTCACCAACGCGTTCAGAGACTTGGTTTCCACCGAGGTCCGTTGAAAATTTCTTCGTTCTTCTACGATGTACCGACCGACGGGCCGGATTACGGCTTCGAGCGCACGGGAGAAGGCGTCGTCGATGTGGGTCATGCGGTGGGGGAAAGAGGCAGGGCTTCCAGGGTTCCGTCGGCCGTTATGGCCCCTACGGTTACGTGTTCCACGGTGTGCACGCGGCTGGGGTCGAAAGGACGGTGCATGCGCAGGTAGTTTTCGGTGTAGCCGAGCATTCGGCCGTCGCGGTTTTCGGACTCCCACAAAACCCGGCGGACACTGCCGACGTGGAGCTGGGAAAAGGCGCGTTGTTTGATGGCGCTGAGCAGCCGCAACCGGTGGTTCCGGGCCTTGCGTTCGGCCAAGGGCACCGCCCCGGGGTAGTCCGCGGCCGCGGTGTTGGCGCGCTCGGAATACGTGAAGACGTGCAAATACCCAATGGGCAGTTGTTCCAAAAAGCGGTAGGTGTCCAAAAAATGCTCCTCGGTTTCTCCGGGGAAGCCCACAATCACGTCCACGCCAATGCAGGCGTCGGGACGGGTAGACAAGATGCGTTCCACGCGTTCTTGGTAGAGCTCCCGCTGGTACCGACGCTTCATTTTTCCCAGGATCTCGTTGTTTCCGCTTTGGAGGGGGATGTGGAAGTGGGGAACGAAGCGTTTGGAGGTGTGTGTAAAGTCAATGATTTCGTCGCTCAGCAAATTGGGCTCGATGGACGAAATCCGGATGCGGTCCAGGCCGTCGACCTCGTCCAGGGCATGCAGCAGGTCCAAAAACGTGTGTTCGTGGCGTTTGTTGCCCATTTCGCCCTTGCCGTAGTCGCCGATGTTGACGCCGGTCAAAACCACTTCTTGGATGCCTTGCGCCACAATGCTTTGGGCGTCGCGCAGGACCTGTTCGACGGGGGCCGAACGGCTGATGCCGCGGGCCAAGGGGATGGTGCAGTAGGTGCATTTGTAGTCGCAACCGTCCTGCACTTTCAAAAAGGCGCGCGTGCGGTCCCCAATACTAAAGGCACTGGTAAATTGGTCGACGTCCTGAATTTCGCAGGCATGGATTTCTGCGTGCGGCCGTTTGTGCAGGTCCTCGAGGAAGTGCGGAAGGTTCATTTTCTCTTTGGCGCCCAAGACCAGGTCCACGCCCTCCATAGCCGCCACCTCACTGGGCTTGAGCTGCGCGTAGCAACCCGTAACCGCCACAAACGCGTTGGGGTTGGCTTTTAAGGCCCGACGTACCACCGTTTTGCACTCGGCATCCGCTTGCTGGGTGACCGAGCAGGTGTTGATGACCACCACGTCGGCACCGTCGGCCAAATCGATGCGTTGGTAACCGGCTTGCGCCAAATCGCGGGCTAAAGCGGAGGACTCCGCAAAATTCAATTTGCAGCCCAGGGTATGAAAGGCAACGGTGGGTCTCATGGAACGTGCAAAGGTAAGGACTACCTTTGCGTTGTGCGCGGTTTTCCCTTCCTCTTCGGTGTCGATTTTCGACGGGTGCTTCGGCCTTCGCGGGACCTGGGGGCGGGGCTTATTCGTTGGAAATTTTGGAAGCATGTACAAGCGGGAACGGCTGTTTTCGCGTTGGCGGTTGCCGCAGCCTGCCAAGCCCCGTCCGATTTCGAAGAAACGCACGACTTGGCCGGTGTTTTTCGGTACAACGAGCCCACGGGCATTGCCACGTTGGATCCGGCCTTTGCCCGGGAACAGGCCACCCTGTGGACCGCCCGCCACCTGTTCACGACGTTGGTGGAACTCGACGCCCAGCTTCGCCCGCAGCCGCTTTTGGCCAAGAAATGGGAAGTCAGCGGCCCAACCCTCCGGTTCACCTTGCGTTCCGACGTCTTTTTTCACACCGGCCCGGGGATGCCGCGGAGCAGGCGCGTGGTGGCTTCGGACGTGGTGTACAGCTTGGAGCGCCTGCGGAGCGCTGACTTGGCCTCGCCCGGCGCCTGGGTGCTGGACCGATTGGAATTTTTGCAGGCCCCCAACGACACCACCGTAGAACTTCGGTTTGCAGCAGGAGGGCCGTCGCCCTTTGGGTTGCTGGCCATGCCGTATTGTTCGGTGGTTCCGCGCGAGAGCGTGCAGGCCTTGGGCGATGAATTTGGCCGATCCCCGGTGGGAAGCGGTCCCTTTGTGTTTCAGGCCTGGAGGGAGGGCGAAAAGCTGGTGCTGCGCCGCAATCCGCGGTATTTTGAACGCGACTCGCTGGGCACACGACTGCCTTATTTGGAGGCTGTATCCATCCGGTTTGTGGCCGACCGGCAGGCGGCGTTTTTGTCGTTTTTGAGCGGTGAATTGGACGAAATCCATGGGGTAGACGTGGCCTACAAGGACCAACTGCTCACCCGATCTGGGAAATTGCAATCCGCGTTGGCCGAGCGATTTCGCCTGCAGGTGGCGCCGTACCTGAATACCGAATACCTCGCCATCCGGATGGAGCAACCCAAGCCCGCTGTACTGGCCGACGTTCGGGTCCGCACCGCCCTTTCATTGGCGGTAGACCGGCAGGCCTTGGTGCGCCATTTGAAAAACGGCATGGGCATCCCGGCGCACGGGGGCATGATTCCTTCGGGAATGCCCGGGTACCGCTCCGCGGCCGAGTGGGCCGCTCCTTTTTCGTACCGTCCGGACGAAGCCAAACGCTTGCTGCAAGCGGCCGGCTGCCTGGACGCTCGGGGCGTTTGGCAGGCCGCTGGCGGTCCTGTGGTGCTCAGCACCACCGAATCCGGCCGCGACGTCTGCGAATTCGTTCAAGGGCAGTGGACCGCGTTGGGGGTGCCGGTGCAGGTAGAGGTGGTGCCAGCCTCCGCTTTCCGCGAATCCAAATCGCAAGGAGGGCTGGCCGTTTTCAAGGCGTCTTGGATTGCCGATTATCCCGACGCAGAAAATTATTTGTCTTTGTTTGACTCCCGAAAATGGACCCCCCGCGGGCCCAATTACACCCGTACGGCACTGACCGGGTTCGATGCCGCGCTGGACCGCGCCACGCATGCCCCAGCGGGCCCGGATCGGGATGCGCAAATGGCCCAATTGGACCAACGCATTCACGACGCAGTCCCGGTCATTCCTTTGTGGTACGACGTATCGGTGCGGGTGCTGCCCAAATCGGTAGACGGAATTCCCCAGCACCCCCTTTTCTTGCTGGATTTGCGCCGTGCACGGAAAAAATAACGGGCGATTTCCCCGGTTTTACCGGACGGTGTCTGCTGTAGAAAAGTCGACGGCCACAGGGTGGTGGTCGCTAAACGGTTGCTTCC
>JBILEM010000147.1:0-4298 GCA_044352085.1 Schleiferiaceae bacterium | reverse complement strand
CCGGAAGCGATGCCGGAGACGCCAAAACCGTTTCCGTCGCCCTTTTTCCGAACAACGCCGAATTGGTTAACCCTCGGTTGGCACAAGCGTTTACCGAGCAGCTGCGGACGACCCTCGTTCAGCAAAGCACGTTGTCCTTGGCCCCGCGCGATGGAGACCTGGATTTTTCTGGGGCCATTGTGGGATACAGCGTAACACCTTTGGCGCCTGCCGCCAACGAAACGGTTAGCCTTTCCCGATTGACCCTGGTGGTCGAGGTAGAATTGCAGCATCGATTGGATGCTAAAAAGAATTTTTCGCAGCGCTTTACGTCCACACGCGATTACCCGGCCACCCAAGATTTGAGTGCTGTGGAGTCGGGTTTGATGGACGAAATGTGCCGCGAATTGGCCGAAAAGATTTTTACGCGGGCCCTGGTCCAGTGGTAGCCATGAACAGCAAAGACTGGCACAAAGGGTTTGAAGCCCCGGAAGGATTGGGCGCAACAGATGTAGCTTGGTTGGAACAGGCCGTTGCGTCGTTTCCGTATTCCGCAGCTTTGCATGCGTTGTACGCCAAAGCCCTAAAAAACGAGAACCACTATTTGGCTCCTCAAGCCCTACGGAGGGCCGCCGTCGTTTCACCCAATCGGAGGTCGTTGATGGCGTGGATGGAAGGTGCTGACTTTGGGGTTAGCCGGCAGGACGCACGCCCCATCTCTCCCGAGGGGGCGCGTCCGAATTCGATTCTTGCTCCGTCGGAAGGGACTGTTGGGTTCGCGCATGACGCCCCAGTGCGTGAAGTAGCTGTTCCGGATGTCCCGGTTTCGATCATTCCTGAGCGTAAGGTGCCTACTGCGCCCGCGGTGCCTGTTTCTCAACCGGTGTCCACTCCTGCAGCCGAGGCGGACCTTTCCCACCTGCCCGAGAAAGTGCGGGAAGCCATTTTGCGCTCCCGCGCCATTTCGAGTCGGTTGCACCCGCAGGAAGGGCTTTCGTCCATTCCCAATCCCGCACAGAATACTCCCCCAGCGGTTGCTCCTCCCAGCGTTCATCCGACAACGACAACGGAGCGGGATAATGAAGTGGCCCAAAGCGAGGGACTTATGTCCCATGTAGAGGTTGCACACAATGCCGCTCATACACCTGTACCTGAGCCGGTGCAGCCCCGTGTCTCCGCTCATGCAGAGTCGCCGCCAATGGCCCATTCCCCTTTCGCCCAATGGCTTGCCCAACAAACAGGCCAACCAGGTCTTTCCCACGGTTCGGGCCATTCGGGAACGGAATCGGCTGGGGCGCTGGGAACCCCTTCTTCGATCAAGGAAGAACAAGGGTCCATCGGTGAATCCGAATCCTGGGAGGAATCCCAATCGGTGGTTTCCAAGCCCGACGCCAACGCGCTAATTGACAAATTTTTGGAGCGCGAAGGCCCACTCCGACCCACCCAAACCCAACGGCGGAACGGGGACCTCCCTGCCGCTCAAGTGGACTTGAGTGCCTCATCGTTGGGCGGAGATCCGGTGTTTATGACCGAGACGCTGGCCCAGTTGTACCTGCAACAGGGCGCTTTTGACAAGGCTGTTCAAGCGTATGAAATTCTTAGGTTGAAATACCCGGAGAAAAGTGCGATATTTGCAGCCCAGATTTTAGAAATTCGATTGACGCAAAGAAACAAGAAACCATGAACGGCATTCTTTCTATCTTGATTATCCTCAGCGCTTTGTTGCTGATGTTGGTGGTATTGGTTCAAAGCCCAAAGGGCGGTGGACTGGGATCTTCCTTCGGCTCTACCCCCAGCATGATGGGCGGTGTGCGCCGCACCACCGAGTTTTTGGACAAGCTCACGTGGGGCTTCGCCGGCGCTTTGTTGGTGTTTGTTTTGCTTATCAACATGATGCAAAGCGGCCAAACGGGCGATGCCTTGCCGGACTCCGCTGTAAACGAACAAATTGACGCCAACGCCGGTGTCCCTGCGCAGCAACCTGCTCCTGCCGCCGGCGATGCTGGCATGCCCCAAAGCGCTCCCGCAGGCGAGTAAGTGCAATTTTGTCATTGGAAACTGCCACCCTGTCACTGGGGTGGCTTTTTTTTTGTCTTTTTTTCAGGGGACTGCTAGAAACCCCGGCATGGCACACCTTGTGCTATACCTTGCACGTCGCACCGGTGCGACCAACACGTAAAACCTTAAATTTTCAATTCAAAATGGCTGATATCAACATCCGTCCCTTGGCCGACCGCGTTCTGGTGGAGCCGGCCGAAGCAGAGACCGTAACCGCTTCCGGTTTGATCATTCCGGACACGGCCCAGGAAAAGCCCCAGCGCGGCAAAGTCGTTGCCGTCGGTGGTGGAAAAAAGGACGAGCCCATGACCGTGAAAGTGGGTGATATGGTTTTGTACGGTAAGTATGCCGGTACCGAACTGAAGTGGGAGGGCCGTGATCTGATGATCATGCGCGAATCCGACATTTTGGCTGTAATCTAATTGTTTGAATAAAAACTGAATACACAACCATGGCAGCAAAAGAAGTAACATTTGATGTGTCCGCCCGCGACGGTTTGCGCAAGGGCGTCGATGCGTTGGCGAATGCCGTTAAGGTGACCTTGGGTCCCAAAGGCCGCAACGTAGTGATTGAGAAGGCTTTCGGCGCTCCTCATGTCACCAAAGACGGGGTCACGGTAGCCAAAGAAATCGAATTGACCGACAAAGTCCAGAATTTGGGCGCTCAGATGGTCAAGGAGGTTGCTAGCAAGACCGCGGACGTGGCCGGCGACGGCACCACCACCGCCACCGTTCTGGCCCAGGCCATTATCAACCACGGGTTGAAGAACGTAGCCGCCGGTGCCAACCCTATGGACCTGAAGCGGGGCATCGACAAAGCGGTAACAGCCGTTGTAGGCGAGTTGCGCAAAATTTCCCAGGAAGTGGGAGACAACAACGAGAAGGTGGAGCAAGTGGCCACCATCTCTGCCAACAACGACCCCTCCATTGGCAAGCTGATTGCCCAGGCCATGGCCAAAGTGAAGAAGGAAGGCGTCATCACGGTAGAAGAAGCCAAAGGCACGGACACCTACGTGGACGTGGTGGAAGGCATGCAGTTCGACCGCGGTTACTTGTCTCCCTACTTTGTGACCAACACCGACAAAATGGTGGCGGAGATTGACCGTCCCTACATTTTGATTTACGACAAGAAGATTTCCAGCATGAAGGAAATTCTTCCCGTATTGGAGCCTGTGGCCCAGTCCGGTCGTCCGTTGGTGATCATTGCCGAGGACGTGGACGGTGAGGCGCTTGCTACCTTGGTGGTGAACAAGATCCGCGGTGCCCTGCGTGTGGCTGCGGTGAAGGCCCCCGGATTCGGTGACCGCCGCAAGGCCATGTTGGAAGACATCGCCATCTTGACCGGCGGAACCGTAATCAGCGAGGAGCGCGGCTTCAAGTTGGAGAACGCGACGGTAGACATGCTGGGAACGGCAGAGAAAGTCACCATCGACAAGGACAACACCACCGTTGTAAACGGTGCAGGCAGTGCCGACGACATCAAGGCCCGCGTAAACCAAATCAAGGCCCAAATTGAGTCTACGACGTCCGATTACGACCGCGAGAAGTTGCAGGAGCGTCTGGCCAAATTGGCCGGTGGCGTTGCCGTCCTCTACGTAGGTGCTGCGTCCGAAGTGGAGATGAAGGAAAAGAAGGACCGTGTGGACGACGCCTTGGCGGCCACCCGCGCGGCCATCGAAGAAGGCATTGTCCCCGGTGGCGGTGTTGCCTTTGTACGCGCTTGTGCGGTATTGGAAGGAATGACGGGCGAGAACAACGACGAGACCACGGGCATCAAGATTGTGGCCCGCGCCATCGAAGAGCCCCTTCGTCAGATTGTGGCCAACGCCGGACTGGAAGGTTCTGTGGTAGTAGCCAAAGTGAAAGAGGGAACGGGTGCATTTGGCTTCAACGCCAAGACCGACGAGTACTGCGACATGTACGCGGCGGGCATCATTGACCCTACCAAGGTAACTCGCGTAGCCCTGGAGCACGCAGCGTCGGTTTCTGCGCTGTTGTTGACTACCGAGGCCACCATTACCGAGGTTCCCAAAGAAGACAAGCCTATGCCCTCCATGGGCGGAGGCATGGACGGAATGATGTAAGGTCCGTCCGATTTAACGCACCAGGGGCCGGCTCTCGCAGAGAGCCGGCCCCTTTTTTATGCATTAACCGCGGGTATTACGCTTGGGTGGCGGTGCGGAAGGCTTTTTCCAGTCCGCCGTCGGCCTGCAATTCGGCCAAGGAAGCATCGCGAACAATGCGTCCGTGGTGGATGATCAA
>JBILEM010000243.1:0-4317 GCA_044352085.1 Schleiferiaceae bacterium | reverse complement strand
CCGTTTACTTGAATGCTTCCGGCACGGCCTCTGTTACGGCAGCCAACCTGGGAACTGCAGTAGACAACTGTACACCGACCAGCGGTTTGGTAACAACCTTGAGCAAATCAACCTTCAACTGTGCCGACCGCGGCGTTGAGCCCGTTGCAATGACGGTAGCAGACGCGGCAGGCAATGTGGCAACAGCTACTATCAACGTGACGGTATTGGACACCATCAAGCCAGCTTTGACTTCAGTTGCTTCGTTGAGTGCTCCTTTGAATGCACAAGGGGTAGCCACGATTTCCATGAGCCAATTGAACATTAGCTCAACGGACAACTGTGGATCGGTTACCGTCAACACGTCGTCCTTGACCTTTGGCTGCTCCAATTTGGGTGCGAACACCATCCAAATCGTATCCAAAGATGCAGCGGGCAACATGCGCACACGGAACGTTGCTGTAACCGTAACGGATGCAATCGCGCCATCCTTAAGTGTAACAGCCACTCCGGTTGTATTGGCTTTGAACGCATCAGGTCAAGCTACCCTGACGTCAGCGGTGTTGGTAAACAGCGTTTCCGACAACTGTTCGTCAGCGCCTACGGTTACCCTGAGCAAGTCCACCTTTACGTGTGCCGATAAAGGCTCCAATAACGTAACGGTTACTGCAACGGATGCCGCCGGCAACGCCACAACCAGAACAGCGACGGTCGTTGTAATGGATTTGGCTGCGCCTACGATCACGGTTGCATCTGCTCCCGTGACCGTTACCTTGAGTGCAACAGGTCAGGGTTCCGTTACCTTGGCTCAGTTGGGCTCGGCAACCGACAACTGTTCCGGTGTGACCCTGGTTGCATCCAAGTTGCAGTTCACCTGTGCGGAAGTGGGTAGCCAAGTAGTTACTTTGACCGCAACAGATGCTTCAGGAAATGTAACCACCGCGACCAAGACGGTAACGGTAATCGACAACAGCGCCCCGGTTCTTGTTGCGACTCCATCGAACACGACGGTAGGCGATTGCGCGAGCCAAGTGAACTATGCCTACACCGTAACCGATAACTGCGGATTTACAGTGAAGCGTACTTCAGGTTTGCCAAGCGGTTCCACCTTCCCATTGGGTGCGACGGTTGTGACCCACGAGTTTAAAGACGGTGCAGGCAACATCACCACCCACAGCTTTACAGTGACCGTGGTTAATGGCGCTCCTTCCGTTCCGACCATCCCGAATTTGTGCCCTAGCGATGCGCCCGTTTCTTTGGGCAGCGTACAAGGCCTGACGATCACCGGCCCAGGTGTAGTAAACGGTACGTTCAACCCCGCACTTGCCAATGCCGGCAACAATGTGTTGAACTACACATTTACCGCTTCGAATGGTTGCGTATACACGGGTGTTATCAATGCCTTTGTTAATGCTTCCCCTGCCCAGCCAACGGTAACCTTGTTGCCTGGCGGCTTGTTGGATGCCAACACAATCGCAACGAGCTACCAGTGGTTCTTCAATGGCAGTTCGATTGCAACGGGTGTGAATAAGATTCAACCGGTAGTAGGCTTGGGTCGTTACCAAGTGGAAATCACCAATACCTTGGGCTGTTCGACCACTTCCGATGAAGTGACCTACAACGGTACTTCTTTGGGTGCGGAGGAGCTCGGCTCCTTGGATCTACGTGTATACCCTGTTCCTGCAACCCACTTTGTCAACATCGCTGGCTTGAGCGGCACCAAGGTGGAAGGAATTCAGGTTTACACCCTGGGAGGTCAAGTATTGTCCGTTCCTTTTGCTGCAAATCAGTCGGACGAGATTCAATTGAATACATCTGCTTTGCCAAGTGGTTTGTACTTGGTACGTGTTACCAGCACGGAAGGCGATACCCGAGTAGTTCGCTTCGAGATTGTGAAGTAGATCTAGTTAAGTCTCCTAATTGGATAAGGGCCACCGCACAGCGGTGGCCCTTTTTTTATGATTCAATTGGATTGGTGTGATGTGTCCTGAGGAAAGGCTATTTCGATTAGGGTAGGTAGAACGCCAAATTGAAGATGGTGAAATTCGAGTTCTACAGGTTGGCATTTACAAAGTGGATAGATAGCGTCGCTTGTGCAAAAAATAGGTCCTAGTAGTTGTGGTCACATAGGGATGTGAAGTCCTGTAATTTTGGTCAAAAGTAGGATGACCTTGTTGTTTTTTTCTGTTAATGATAACCCCATGGATAGGCCATGGCTCTTTTCTTTGGTCAAAATGTGAATGAAATGAGGGAGGAAATATTAAATTTAGGGGAGCCTTTTGGAACGGCATTCCGAGTGATTGAAATGAAAACCTGAGGGTTTTTTTGTCTAGTAATTAAGCAGGATGCCGAAGGCAATTGTTCAGTGCGTGATTTATATACTTGTTATTCAGCTACTTATAAGCGTATATATTGCATGGCAAATGGATAAAGTGGAAGTTATCAACACTTTAATAACATTTTTTTATGCGTTTGGGTATTGCGTATGTTAAAAATGCTCTACCTTTGCAACAATCCTAAATACCATAACCATGAAGCGACTCGTACTGTCGTTAGGTACATTTGTTATTGCAGCGTTGGGCCAGCTTTCTTTTGGCCAGACTACGTTGCCGTGTACTACAGATGTAACAAAACCCAAGGTTTTTGTTGTCCAACCAAGCCTAGGCGGCTTTGGTGCCGGAACACAAGCGGATCCCTACAAATTACGTCTTACCGTCCCACAAGGATCAAGCGGTCAGGCAGTAGCTTATGTGTACGGTGACTCCGGTAACGTAGCTTACTTCACCCCGTCCAATTTGGCGGATGGTGTTGCTAAAGTGGTCATCCCTGCGGCGTCCACCTACAGCGGCAACCCTTCCAATCCAGGCGGTGGTAGCAATGTGGTTATTGCACACTCCAGAGATAACTGCGGTACAACCCGTTTGGGCGCTGTTGGGCCTCCTTCCCCTCAAGCTCCCTATACTTCTGTGAAGTACCCCAAAATGACCATTTCGCGCGGTGTTTTCACTTGTGCGGATGTTGCTTTGGGACCCATCCAGATTTTCTATTATTCTACCGACCAAGCCGGAAACTTGGATACGACCAATCCCCGCTCCTTCTGGGTTCGGGTTTTTGACATTTCCGCACCAACGGCGATTGGCAAGAACCAAACGATTGCTTTGGACGCTACGGGCAACTTGACGTTGACCCAGGCGCAGATCAATGCATTCAACAACGGCTCCTTCAGCGATTGTTCTGCTAATTTGCAGTATTCGGTTAACCGGACTTCATTCAACTGCTCAGACGTAGGTGCTCCCGTAGCCCTCACGCTGACCGTGACGAATCCGTCCAACGGCCAATCCAGCACGACCTCGGTTACCCTGACGGTAACGGATGTTACTGCTCCTTCGATTGCGGTTTCAGCAACTTCAGCTTCTCCCTATAATTTGGTTCTGACTGCGGGCGGCACCGGTACGGTAACTTTGGCTAACCTTGCAACCGTAACCGATGCATGTACGGCCAATCCGACTACCACCATTTCTCCTTCTTCATTCAGCTGCGCACACGTCGGTCTTCAGACGGTGACCATCACTTCGACCGATGCTCGTGGCAACGTTTCAACGGCGACAGCTGTTGTCAATGTAATTGATGCAACCAATCCAACAATTGTTTGGAATCATGTTGTAGCCAATACTCCTAATACCTACGAGGTATTGATGAGCGGTACGTATGGTGCTAGCGGTTCGGTTCAATTGAATGCAGGTACGTTCTTTACGGCGGCCGATGCATGTGGTGCACCAACCGTTGTTTTCACCCCTGCAACTTTGGCATGTGCCAACGTGAATACCCCTGTGTCTGTAGCTTACACCGTAACCGATGTGAATGGCAATGCCATCACAGGCACGGTAAACTTGGTGCTGCGTGACAACATTCTTCCTGTTGCCAATGCGGTTGCTTCCTTGAGCCGCACCATCGGTGCCGTTTCTGGTGCAAACCAGAATGGTCAGGGTGTAGCCATTGTCACTCCTAACTTGGTGGAGAACGGTTCAACCGATAATTGCTCTGTTCAAACACAGCAATTGGCCTTGTCCGCTACAGGTCCTTGGGTGAGCTCTTTGTCCTTTAACTGCTCGCAGGTAGGCGCTCGTACCATTTTCTACCGTGTACTGGATCAGTCCGGTAATCCTTCAACTCCGAAAACGGTTGCTTTGACCGTTACGGATGTAACCGCCCCTGTAACCAACACCATCAACTACGTCTACATTTTGTACACGAACAATATGTTGAACGGTGAGATCTCTGTACCTCCCGGTGCTTTGGATCCGACCAGTTACGACAATTGTGCAATTGTAAGTAAGA
>JBILEM010000146.1:0-4357 GCA_044352085.1 Schleiferiaceae bacterium | reverse complement strand
GAACAAGAAAGACGAGGTCTGGTTGAAGCGCGCGTTGAAAATGTTGGCCAAAGAACGCCAAGATGAAAACGGAAACACCGTGGATTGCACCGACAACCCCGTCTATTTCAAATCCGCAGAAACGCTTTATGCCATGGACCCCAATGCCCAAGCTGCTCGTTCCATGGGACGTTTGGCGGTTGTCAACGAGAAGTGGGCCGAGGCTACCAAATACTTCACGGATGCCATTTCTCTGGAAGTGGATCCCCGCAAAAAGGCAGCGGACTACCTGCGCTTGTCCAGCATTCAGCAGAAGTTGGGCCAAGCTCCCGCAGCCAAGCAAAGTGCTTTGAAAGCCGCTGCTTTGAACAAAGAGGATGGCCGCGGCTACTTGGTAATTGCCGGTCTCTACGCCAGTGCGGCTGGAACCTGTGGGGACAACGTCTTCGAAAAGAATGCGGTGTACTGGGCTGCCATTGACTATGCCTCCAAAGCAAAGTCCATCGACGCCAGCCTGACCAAGCAAGCCGATGCCTTGATTGCCAACTTTAAGAAGGGTATCCCCGACAAGAGCATTGCGTTCCAGTTCAATAAAAAGGACGGCGACCGGTACACCATTGGGTGCTGGATCAACGAGACCGTGACCGTACGCTTTTATTGAGTTTTGAAACACCCTTTGTCCTCTTGGATCGGAACAGCATGCCTCCTGGGCATGCTGTTCCCGTTTTGGGGTTGTTCCAACGACAAAAAGGCCGTAGATGCCTTGGGGCAAACGTTCAACGGAGCGGTGGTGGAGCAGCATGGGTTTCGTGCAGCCGTATCCCAGTCGGGCAAATCCCAGTTCACCGTTCGCGCGCAGCGCATGGAACAGTTCAGTAAGGCCGAGGTGCCCGTAGTAGTTTACCACGAGGTATTGGTCCAAATGCGCCCTTCCAAGAAGAAAAAAGGGGCATGGATGAAGGCGCAAACCATTTCCCAACGTCCGGGGCAGCAAGTGTGGAAGGCCCAAGGCCGGGTGGTGGTCCAGAATCAAAACGGAAATCGATTGGAAACCGAGTCGGTTCAGTGGGATGCCCAAACAGGTCGTATTTTTGGAGAACAATCGGTACGGCTCCTAACTTCGGGCCAAGTGCTTTTGGGCACGGGGTTTGAAGCGGACGATCGATTGGAAACGTATACGTTGTTCAATGCAACGGGGACTATGGGCTCCGGAAAAAAATAGCAAAAAGAATGAAACCAGAAAACATGGGAAAGGCCATGCGCATTGTGGAATGGGCCTGGGTGTTCATTGGGGGAGTTTCCCTTTTGGAAGTGGTTCAATTGTGGTCCGTTGATCGTTCCAAGGCCGGGTTGTTTGCCCTGTTTGCAGTGGGAGCTGGGGTCATGTATTTCCTGCGTCGTCGTCAACGGCAGCGCTTTGAGGACAGGCATGTGAATAACAACCAATGATGCCTTCTCTGTTCATCCTGCTGGGCGCCTTGACGGCCTCGGCTTTCTTTTCCGGAATGGAGATCGCTTTTCTATCTGCCAACCGGTTGCAGGTGGAAATTGAAGCCAAAAAAGGGAGTGTATCGGGAAGGCTTATGCCGTGGTTTTACCGCCATTCCAGTTCGTTTATTGCGACCATGCTCTTGGGCAATACGCTGGCCTTGGTTTTGGTGGGCAACGCAACGGCCAAATTGCTGAATGGGCCTCTGGACTTTTTGGGGTCCCCCTTTGCGGTTATGGCCGTTCAAACCATGCTGTCTACGGTGGTCGTCTTGGTTTTGGCGGAATACATGCCCAAAGCCTTTTTCAGGGAGCGGGCCAATGAATCGCTCCAAGCGTTTACGGTCCTCTTGGCCGTGGTGCTGGTTGTATTTTCCCCCGCGGTGCTTTTTTTCACGGTTTTGAGTCGATGGGTCACCCGATTGACCGGCCATGTGGGCGAATCCCGAGGCCTTGGCGTTTTTGGTCGGGCAGATTTGGACCACTTGGTAGGAGAGCATATAACCGATTCCGATGGACCCGTAGAACCGGAGGTGGCGCTATTTCGCAATGCCTTGGAGTTTGCAGAAGTTCGGGTTCGGGCGTGTATGGTCCCCCGCAACGCCATCGAAGCCATTGCGGTAGGAACGGAATTGGAAGCGCTCAGAGAACGATTCGTAGCAACGGGTTACAGCAAATTGGTGGTGTTCCGAGAAACCATTGACGACGCTTTTGCCTACGTGCATGCCCATGCGCTTTTTCAGAAGCCCAAATCGTTGGTATCCGCCCTCACACCGGTTGCTTTTTTACCCGAAACACTCTTGGCCCATGAGGCATTTCGCCAGCTGGTTGCTTCCCGCAGGTCGCTTGCCTTGGTTGTGGACGAATTTGGAACCTTGGTAGGGTTGGTTACCTTGGAGGACCTGACCGAAGAACTTTTCGGTGAAATCGACGACGAGCACGACACGGAGGATCTCATAGAACGCCAGATTTCCGATCACGAGTTCTTGTTCTCGGCGCGGTTGGAAGTTTCTCATTTGAACGATACATACCGTTTAAACTTACCGGAATCGGAGGCCTACAATACCCTGGGAGGATTATTCATTGACCGCTTGGGTCGGTTGCCTGTTGTAGGAGAATCCATTCGCCTCGGGGATTGGAATTTGATTGCCTCCGCAGTCCGGTCTAATCGCGTGGAAGAGATCCGTGTGAAGGGTTAAACCTGTATATTTGCACCCTTAATTTTATTGTTCGAATTCCCACTACTATGGCAATTTTTGAGAAAATCCGACGTCGTTCCGGCCTCGTTATTGTGCTGATTGGCCTGTCTTTGCTGGCATTTGTGTTGACCGACTTGCTAACCTCAGGAGGGGTGCTATTTGCCGATGATTCGGTGGGAAGCATCAACGGAACGGAGATTTCTGTGCAGGATTTCAATGCCGAAATGGAAGAGTTGCGTCAAGGCAACCCCCAGTACGCGCAAATGTCCGCACTTCAGTTATCGGAAATGTTGTGGAACAAACACGTGAACGACGAATTGATGGCTCCCATTTATGCCGATTTGGGTATTGAGGTGTCGCAGTCGGAATTGATGGATGCTATAACGTCCAATCCCAATATCACTTCGATGGCTGGTTTTGTTGACCCGAACACGGGTCAATTCAACAAGTCGATGTTTGTATCCGCCATTGCCAACTTGCGCGACAACCGGGGTAGCTCCGAGGAAGCACGCAGCCAGTGGTTGAATTGGATCCAATTCGAGAACGACATCCGCGACCAAACCTTGCAGCAAAAGTTCAATGTGGCCTTCAGCCGCGGAATGCGCATGCCCGAGGCGCTGGTTCGTCACGAATACCTCCGCAACGCGGCCACGGCCCAAGCGGAATTGGCGTACATCCCCTTTGGTTCCATCCCCGATTCAGAGGCCACCCCTACCGACGAGGATTTTGAGTCGTACTACGACGAAACCAAAGAAATGTACCGCACCGACAAAGAGTTGCGTACGATCCTTTACGCCAATTTCGAATTGATTCCTTCTGCCTCAGATGAAGCCAAGATCAAAGGCGAGATGGCAACTTTGGCGGCCGAATTCCGAACAACTTCGAACGACAGCGACTTCATTGCGCGCAATTCGGAAGTTCCGATGCAAGACAATTACATCAAAGAAGCGGAGTTGTTCAACGGTTTGGATACCCTAATCAAAGGACGTCCAGTCGGATACATGGCCGGCCCCGTATACCAACAAGGTGCTGCCCAATTGATTAAAATCTTGGACCGCCGCATCATCCCCGATTCAGCTCGTGCCCGCCATATTCTTATTGGGTTTGCAGGTGCCCAGCGTTCGGATGCCACCCGGACCTACCAGGCCGCCCAAAAATTGGCCGATAGCATTTTGGTCGTGGTTAAAGGGAATCCGTCCGCGTTTGATGCCCTCAATGCTCAGTATTCCGGAGACCAGGTAGCCAAGGCCAAGGGCGGAGACCTGAACTGGTTTGGAACGAATAACATGACCAAACCTTTTGAGGATTTTTGCTTCCGAAAGTCCAGCGGAACGTGGGGCGTGGTCCCAACCGAATTCGGGTTCCATGTCGTTCAAGTTACGGGCCAGAAAGGGGGATCTCCTTCTTTGAAGCTTGGCTTGGTGGTGCGCAGCATTCTTCCATCATCGGAAACCGAGACCACTGTGTATGCTGCTGCATCCAAGTTCTCGAACAAGGCGAAAGCCTTGACCGAAGGATGGCAGAAGCTCGCTGAGAAGGAAAAAGTTGCGTTGCGTACGGCGGAAGAACTGAGTGCAACCGAAGAGAATGTTGTGGGCCTAGGCCAGGCTCGTGAAGTGGTTCGTTGGGCATTCAACGACGACCGGGAGATCGGTGATGTACAAGTCATCAACAACGAATCCCGCGGTTAC
>JBILEM010000145.1:0-4358 GCA_044352085.1 Schleiferiaceae bacterium | reverse complement strand
GCATCAGCGTTTCCCCGGCCATCACCCGTTACTACAAATACACGCTCACCGGCGACTGCGGCTTCACCCGGACCGACTCGGTGTGGGTGCAAGTGATGCCGGTGCCCAATTCTTCTTTTGGATACAACGTGGACGGCATCAATCCGCTCAAAGTACGCTTCCAAAACCTGGCCACGCCGCACAGCACCTGGAGTTGGAATTTTGGCGACGGAACGCCGGTCAACACCACCGACGCCAACCCCATCCACACCTACGCGATTCCGGGGCGCTACAACGTGACCCTGGTCATCACAGACACCTTGGGCTGTTCCGACGCCATCACCCTGGAAGTCGTGGTACAGATGGACTACTACTTCTACGTACCCACGGGCTTCACCCCCAACGGAGACCGGGTGAACGATTACTTCTTGGTGAAAGGTTTGGGGATCGAAGGGATGGAGCTCCAAATCTTCAACCGCTGGGGCAACGTCATCTACACCTCCACGGACATAACCCAAGGCTGGGACGGAACCTTCGGCGGACAACCCGCGCAAGACGGGGTGTACTCCTATCGGGTTCTGCTTCACCTGCCGCTGGGCAAGAAAGCCGAGGAGACGGGGGTGTTTACGCTGTATCGGTAATTAGCGGGAGAAAGTCGTTCCGTTGGAGCGAATTCCTTCCGGTTGGCAGCTTACAGCAAAAACACCAACACCCCCAAGGAAAACACCATGTAGACCTTCAAAAAGGTGTCGAGGTTTCGGGCCGACTGCGTGGAAACCGTTCCTTGAATACGGGACATCAGGGCGCTTGCGGTTCCGGCCGGAAAACCGAGCATAATAAATCCGGGTTGCTGGGTGAAAAATCCCACACCAACGGCGGTGGCGGCCGCCGCAAACAAAAGGACGTAGGCTTCGCGGTACCCGCGGATGCTGGGGTCGGTTTGCGCTGTTTTGGCCGCCTGTCGAGCAGTTTCAAACAAGAGCATGACCAGCCCATACCCCAGCAAGGGAATGGGCAGCGTTTTAAGCCACAGGCTGCATCCCAAAAAGGGCAAGAAGGCGAGTCCAGCGGCTACTGCGTGGGCACCCCGACCCAGGGTTTTCCTTTTGTGCGAATAGATCCAAAGCAACAGGGCATAAACGGCAAAAAACAGCCCCATGCGGGAGCCGAGTCCCCAGGCCAACCCCAATCCAATAATCCAAAAAGCAAAGGCCAGGGGAATGCCGTATTTCAACACGACGGTACGCTCAAACAAGGTGCGCCAGGGGCGGTGAATCAGGTCGTGTTCGGTGTCGTAGAAATTGTTGATCAGCGAACCTCCCGCAATCAGCACCGCATTGATAGCCAGCACGAGGGCGGTCAAGCCCCAAGACCCGTAGGCCGTCCACGCATCCGGACGGTACTGCACAAGCTTCCAAATGTAGACGGATTGGGCAACCGTTAAAAAGGCAATGTTGTACCACCGAACCGCCAGCAAGAGGGCCGCGGTGCGCAATGCCACTTTTCGACGCAACCCAGCCACGCGGTGCGCTTTAGAAGCGGAAAATAACTTCGGGTTCGTGGGAATCCAGAAGGGGAGCGGCCGCCTCAAAGTCGGGGGCAAAGCCCAAAATGTATCCGCCACCACCAGAACCACACAGCTTCAGGTAGTACGCGTTGGAGTCGATGCCTTTTTGCCACAGGTCGTGGTAGCCGGAGGGAATCATGGGGTCGAAGTGCTCCATTACCAAGCGGCTCAGCGGCTTCAAATTCCGGAACAAACTGCCCGGGTCGCCCTGAAGGAAGGCCTGGATGCAGGCGTCGTTGTATTTCTTGAACTGGTCCTTCATGACTTTCCGGAAGCCTTCTTCCTTCAGTTTTTCCATGAAGTGGGTCACCAAGGGCTGGGTTTCTCCGGGTGCGCCGGAGTTGATGAGGAAAACTGCGCCCTTGCCCAGGGCGTTTTCTTCGGGGAGTGCCACCGTGCCCAAATCGTCGTCCGATCGGATCAAAAGCGGCAGTTGCAGGTAGCAAATGGTGGGGTCAATTCCGGAGCTGCGGCCGTGGAAGAAGCTTTCCATTTGGGCCAATTCGGCTTTGAGGGCCACCAATCGGTCTTTGTTGAGGGTGTGGTCTACCGGGGAGGGGTTGACCGCATACCGGGCATACAAGGCCGCAACCAGTGCACCGGACGATCCCACTCCAAAGCCTTGCGGAATGGAGGAGTCAAAATACAAGCCGAGCTCCAGGTCGGCATCCAGTCGGTCCAAGTCCAAAACAGCCAAAGCTTCGCGGCGTTCGGACAACTTCCGCAGGTGGGCCGCAAACGCCTTCAAGGCATTTTGCGAATCCACGGCCTCGGTTTCCGTGGCGGCAGCGCCCTCCGAAATGAAGCGAAAAGAACCCCGGTATTCCTTGAAGGGAATGGACAGGGCCATGGCATCGCGAATGATACCGTATTCTCCAAAGAGGAGAATTTTCGCAAAAAAGGAGGGGTTTACTTTGTTCACAGGGGCGTGGGTTCGGTGATCAAGGTGGGGCCGGCTCCCACGCGGTCGTGGATGAAGGCACCGTCCTTGCAATGCACGGACAACGAGTCGTTAACAAACGCATGAACGGATTGTTCTGCCCGTTGGGGATACAGCACGTGCACATTAGCGCCGGCATCCAGCGTAAAGCCCACTTCCAAACCCTCTCGACGCGCCGACTGGATCTTCTCCAAAATCGACAGCGTGGCGGGCTTCATCAATACAAAAGGCGGATTGGAGGCCATCATAAGACCGTGGAGCATCAATGCTTCGCGCTCCGCCAAGTCCAAAAATCCACCCACGTCCCCGCTGGCCAGCAGCGGCTGCAGGGCTTCGAGGTTCCGGTGGGCCATTTCAAAACGAGCCGCGGCAAACGGGTGGTTGTTCATCAAACCGTGCCCCACCGTGCTGGACACCGCCTTCTGGCCCACGTCGACCAGCAAAACCGTGTCCCGAAAGTCTGCAAAGACCGGGTCGATGGCATGCGGATACGGATGGGCCCATTCCTGGTTGCTTCCAGGAACCGACGGCGTCCGTCCCCAAACGACCCAACCTCCGTACACACTGCGGGACGCGCTCCCAGACCCCAGCCGGGCCAACACACTGGCCTCGCGGAAGAAGTCCTTGGCCGGAATGCGCTCCTGAAATTCCTTGGCCAACGACACCACACACAGCGCCAAGGCACTCAAGCCGCTGGCCGAGCTGGCAATGCCGCTGGAATGTGGAAACGTGTTGTGCGTCCGAATGCTCCAGTCCAAATGCGCGGTCCACGGATGGCGCTCCGCAATGGCTTTGAAAAATCCGGCAATTTTGGGAACAAACGACGGCGTCTCCACCCCGTCCACCCATACCCGGATTTTGCCCGACCCCGGAACAATTTCCACGGCAGTTTCCGTACGGCAGGCGTCTAGCGTCATGCTAATCGACGGATTGGTAGGCAACTGGGGAGACGTTTTGCCCCAGTACTTCACCAAGGCAATGTTCGACGGGCTGCGCCAGGCAGTTTGGAAACTCATGCCGACAGCACTTCTGCCTCGGGCAGGATTTTTTTCACCAAGCCCTGAAGCACTTTGCCGGGTCCGACTTCAATAAATCGACCCACGCCGGCTGCTCCCATGGCTTGTACCGACTGCGTCCACCGCACCGGTCCAGTCAATTGAGCAATCAGGTTTTCTTGAATTTGGGCCGGGTCGGAAACGGGGAGAGCCACCACGTTTTGCACCACGGGGCATACCGGAGCATGGAAGGTGGTCGCGGCAATTGCGGCAGCCAATTCCTCGCGGGCGGGTTCCATCAACGGCGAGTGGAAGGCTCCGCCTACCGGCAAAATCAGCGCGCGTTTGGCACCGGCGGCCTTGGCGGCCTCGCAGGCAGCTTCCACCGCCGCAAAGGCACCGGAAATCACCAACTGCCCGGGGCTGTTGTAGTTGGCCGCAACCACCACACCGTCCACCTTGGCGCACACTTCTTCCACCACGGCATCGGGCAATCCCAAGATGGCTGCCATGGTGGAGGGCTGGGCCTCGCACGCCTTTTGCATGGCCATGGCGCGGGCGTAGACCAGCTTCAGGCCGTCCTCAAACGACAGGGCCCGCGCCGCCACCAGCGCCGAGAATTCTCCCAGCGAGTGGCCGGCTACCAAATCCGGTTGAAAATGCGACCCCAACGAAAAAGCCTGCGCCACCGAATGCAAAAAGACGGCGGGCTGTGTCACCTTGGTTTGCTTCAGGTCCTCGTCGCTGCCTGAAAACATCGTTTCGGTCAACGAGAAACCGAGGATTGCATCGGCTTGTTGGAAGTAGGTGGGGTCGGCATCAAAAAGGGTTTGGCCCATTCCGGGGAACTGGGAACCTTGGCCGGGAAAGAGATACG
>JBILEM010000144.1:0-4359 GCA_044352085.1 Schleiferiaceae bacterium | reverse complement strand
GAATAGTGAATACGCGCGGCGGCTTGGAGGGACCAGGGATGGGCGCCCTGGGTGCCGGACAGCTTGCCCATGGCGAAAATCCCGCCATGCGTCCGTCGGTCGCCCTTGTACATGGGGCTGTTCAAGCGTGGAAAGTAGACCGTGTCTGTGCGAGCGACTCCCAAGGCGTTGGAAACGATTTCGTCGTGCCGCACATCGGCTCCGGATTCCAGCCGAAAGCGGGTCGACCCATTGGAATTCATGGACCATTGCAGGGGCCGTAGGGTGAATTCCGCTCCGGCCGTTCGGTTGCGGTGGAAATTGTGGTTTTTGTACCAAGCTGGGGCAAATGAACTGTCCACCGTGTTCATAAACCGGCCGTCGGTCTGCCGGAGGTAGTAGCCCGGCTCCTCGCGAAACAACTCAAATTGGTCGTAGTGTTGCCGGGCGTACAACCGGAATACCTCGCGGTAGGCACCGTACTGCAATTGCGCCGAATACGTGTTGACCGCCTCGTACTGCTCGGGGTAGGCAAACGAATAAAAATTCTGCGCGCCAAAGCGTTTACGTCCCCAGCCACCGCGCAGATAGAGCGGACCTCCGGGTGCGGAGGTGCGGGCGCTTCCGTACACCTGAACTTGATCGAAGTCGGTGTTTCGCTTCCAGCCGTCCGACGCTTTGGTTTCAACGTCCAAGCGCCCGGTCACCCGGTAGTGGGTCTTTTTCAGCAGGAAAGGCAATCCGGCCGCTACTTGGGTGTACCCAAATTGACCGGCGCTGCCGTTGACGTAGGACCGCGTGTTGGAAGTGCTTTGGCCGGTACCGCGCGTGGTGATGTACAGCACACCGGCAAAGGCAAAGGGGCCATACCGGTAAGATCCGCCGTTGGCCAATAATTCCACCCGCTCGACCGCTCCCAAGGGAACGGCCAAATTGAAGGCGTGGTGGCCTGTTTGGGGGTCGTACTGGGGAACCCCGTCGACCACCACCAGCACTTGGTCAAACGTACTTCCGCGCACAGACAAGTCCGTTTGCACGTCGGAACCGCCGCGTTGCCGCAGGTCGAGGCCAAATGTCCCTTCCAGCGCTTCGGTCAGCGAGGCGCCAGGAAACCGCATCCGAAGCTCATCGCCCTGGAATCCGACCACGGTTTGGTTCTGGAACTGGTCCCACAGCGGACGCACCGGTACTTCGGGCAAGACCAAGATATCGATCCGGGGAACGGTATCCTTTACCGGGGTTACCCCCATCGAGGTAAACGGTTGGGCAGAACCACCAAAAGCGGACAGCACAGCCAAAGCAACGTACACCCGACGAATCGATTGGGCAAAGCGGGCTGCGGGGGAAGATGAAGGAGTGAAATTCACAGGTACAAGGTTCAAAAAAAAAGCAGGACACTTGCGCATCCTGCTTATAAAGTTCGGCAAACCCGGATAAAGGGTTACTGCGCCAATACAGACAACACGTTGTTGGAAACCTCCACAACACCGCCTTGAACGGCAATGGACGTGGTTTCTCCCTGGGCTGTCTCGATGCGGATATCCCCCGCGCGCAGGGTGGCAATCAAAGGAGCGTGGTCGTCCAGAATCTGGAACAGACCATCGGCACCAGGGAATTGCACGGCCTTTGCAGCGCCAGCGAACAACTTTTTTTCAGGGGTGAGAATTTCCAACTGCATGGTTCAAAAATTACGCTTCCGCCAACATTTTCTCACCGGCAGCAATCACGTCTTCAATACCACCCTTCAGGTTGAAAGCGGCCTCGGGGTATTGGTCCAAGGCACCGTCCATGATCATGGTAAAGCCTTTGATGGTGTCTTGGATGTCAACAAGAACACCGGGAATGCCGGTAAACTGCTCGGCCACGTGGAAAGGCTGAGACAAGAAACGCTGTACGCGGCGGGCGCGTGACACGACCAACTTGTCGTCTTCGGACAATTCTTCCATACCCAAGATGGCGATGATGTCCTGCAACTCCTTGTAACGCTGCAAAATACGTTTTACGCGCTGGGCGCACTCGTAGTGCTCAATGCCCACAACTTCAGGGGTCAAAATCCGGGAAGTGGAATCCAAAGGATCCACCGCAGGGTAAATGCCCAATTCGGAAATTTTCCGAGACAATACCGTAGTAGCGTCCAAGTGCGCGAAGGTGGTTGCAGGGGCCGGGTCGGTCAAGTCGTCTGCAGGAACGTAAACGGCCTGAACGGACGTGATCGAACCGTTTTTCGTCGAGGTAATCCGCTCCTGCATGACGCCCATTTCGGTGGCCAGGGTAGGCTGGTACCCTACAGCCGATGGCATACGGCCCAAAAGAGCCGATACTTCGGAACCGGCCTGGGTAAAGCGGAAGATGTTGTCGATAAAGAACAGGATGTCCTTTCCTTGTCCTGCGCCGTCTCCGTCGCGGTAGTACTCGGCCATGGTCAAGCCCGACAACGCAACCCGGGCACGTGCGCCGGGGGGCTCGTTCATCTGACCAAACACGAAGGTAGCCTTGGACTCTTCCAGCTCGGTCAAGTCGACCTTGCTCAAGTCCCATCCGCCTTCCTCCATGGAATGCTTGAACTCTTCGCCGTAGCGGATAATGCCCGCCTCAATCATTTCGCGGAGCAAGTCGTTTCCTTCGCGGGTACGCTCTCCGACACCGGCAAATACCGACAGACCGCCGTGTCCTTTGGCGATGTTGTTGATCAATTCCTGGATCAATACGGTCTTGCCTACACCGGCACCTCCGAACAAACCAATTTTACCGCCTTTGGCGTAAGGTTCGATCAAATCAATAACCTTGATTCCAGTGAACAGAACTTCAGTAGCTGTAGAAAGGTCTTCAAAACGAGGAGCGTCGCGGTGAATGGATTTCAAATGGGTGCGGTCGATGCGGCCCAGGCCGTCGATATCTTCGCCTACCACGTTGAATACCCGTCCCTTGATCTGGTCGCCCGTAGGCATGGAGATCGTAGAACCCTGTGCGACCACTTCTTGTCCGCGGGTAAAGCCGTCGGTGGAGTCCATGGAGATGGCACGAACGGTGTCTTCACCGATGTGCTGCTGGGTTTCTAAGATGACTTGTTGGCCGTTGGGGCGGGTAACCACCAAAGCTTCATAAATCTTCGGAAGGGCCGTAGCGTTAGGAAAATAAACGTCTACAACCGGTCCGATCACCTGGGCAATTTGGCCTTTGATCGAGGACATGGAGTGTTGCTTTAATTCGGGTGCAAAGGTACGAAAGAATTCAGAATTCTGATAAGGCGTTCTGCTTGGGAGGGTTGGAAATTTGCTTGTAAACCCCAAATCCGATCAACAGCGCAAGGGGCAAGAGCACAGGGAGGAGCAGAAAGCCCGACGCCATGCCCCAAAAAACGAAGAATGCTTGGGCCAAAACTACCAGAGGTAGCCACCAGTGGGCGAGGCCGTCGCGGATGGAGAGCGCCAAGGCCTCCCGGATTCCCTTGCCTTCCAAAACCACACGATAGGGGGCCGTGAAGGCCATGCCCATCCAGACCAAGCCCAGCAAAAGCAGGGCCAAGGTTTCGTACAAATGGGCCATCATTCGGTCCAAAAGTCCTACTTCTTCAATCACCTGCATTTGTTGCTCCGGGGAAAGATCCAAGTATTCGGCTTGCATGCCGGCCAATTCCGTTGCAGCGTCGACGAAAGCGGTGTCATTCAGATACAGGGCAATTTGAATGCTCATTAAACCCAGCAGTACCAACCCGTTCACGGTGGCCAGCCCGATCAGTCGCGGGGCGCGGTGGATGCCGGCAAAGAAGTCCGCTATCCGCGGGGTTCTCCCGGGCGAATCGATGGTCAAAACCGTTTCATTGGGTTTGCGGTCCAAGTCGGTACCGTGCAGGAAGGTGGCACTCCCCATGTTCATCCACGGCAAGACGGACCAGAGCACAATGAAATTGAGGATGGGTACAGCCAGCAATAAGTGAATGGCCGTCAGAACAACCCCAAAAATCAGCCATTTCCAGCTGTGGGCGTTAAATACTTGGCCTACAAAACGAACGAGATTTCCCATGCGGCCAAGGTACAACCAAAGTATATTTGCGCTGTGAAACGAACCCTGGGGATGGAGGCCTTTGTGCCGAGCGGGCCGACGGCAGCCACAACGGGCACCTTTGATGGCGTGCATGCGGGGCATCTGCGCATTTTGAAGCGCTTGCAAGAAGTGGCCCAGGCGTTGGGAGGAGCGTCGGTGTTGGTCACCTTTGACCCGCATCCGCGGAAGGTGATCCATCCGGATTTTCCGCTGCGGCTCCTGACGACCCTGGACGAACGGGCCGACTTGCTCGAAGCAGCGGGCTTGGACGACTTGGTGGTGCAGCCTTTTACCCCCGCATTTGCCGCCTGGTCGTCTTTGGATTTTGTCCGACGG
>JBILEM010000143.1:0-4370 GCA_044352085.1 Schleiferiaceae bacterium | reverse complement strand
GCTGCAGCAAGATGGCAAAGAGACCGACTGCGGGAGCCACGCCAAATGTGACGGCGTCGGCCAAAGAGTCCAACTGCAGCCCCAAAGGACCCGCTACCCCCAATTTTCGGGCGGCCCACCCGTCAAAAACATCCAAAACCAGCGCCACGAGCAAAAACCCGACAAACGGGGCTTCGCCCGGGACCGTGGAGAAGGCGTCGGCCGGGGAATAGACCAGCAGGCTGGCGATGGCCCCCAGGCCACAAAAGAGGTTGCCTAACGTCAGGCTGTTGGGAATCCAAGCGCGGTTCATACCCAACAAAAGTAGGTACCTTTGGGGTTATGCAACGCAATTCGTGGTTTTTGGCGGGGCTTTCCGCCCTTCTTTTGGTCGTTTTCTGGCCGGCAGCCCTGTATCCGCTGCCGGGAGCGGAATTCGTTCCTCCTGTGGGAATTTTGGTGGGATTCGTGCCCTTGATGCTGCTGGAGCAGCACCTGCGCGGCGAAAAGCGGGGAGGACTCCGCTTTTTGGGTTTTGCCTTTTTGGCTATGGCCTTGTTCAATTTGGGCACCACCTGGTGGGTGGCCGGAGCCCATTGGAGCGGGGTCGCCGCCACCGTGACCATCAACGGCGGACTGATGGCGCTGGCCTGGTGGGGGTACGCGTTTGCGGCCCGACGAGGCGGCGAGCGCATGGCCTTTTGGACGCTGGTGGCGCTGTGGCTGTCGCTGGAAAAACTCCATGCCTACTGGGACGTGGCCTTCCCGTGGTTGGACCTGGGCCACAGCATGGCCGTGGTGCCGTGGGCCGTGGGCTGGTATGCCTTTACGGGCCCGGCCGGTGGAACCGTTTGGGTGCTTGCGGTCAATGCCGCGGTGGCCGTGGCTTGGAGAAACCGGGAGGAACCGTCGGCCGTTCGCAAGTGGCATTTGCCGGTGCTGCTAACGGCGGTTCCGGTGCTGCTGTCCGTTTATTTACGGTTTTCTACCCCCCAGGCGGAGGCGCCCCTGACCAGTCGCATTGCGGTGGTGCAGCCCAACGTGGATCCGTATACCGAAAAATTCAGTTTGCCGGAGACCTGGCAGGTGGGCAATGCCTTGGATCGACTCAAAAAAGACCGACCCGCCGATGCGCCCGCCTTGGATTGGGTGATTTTCCCCGAAACCTTTTTGCCCAGCGGGGTAGAGGAGGAGCGCCTGGGTTCCTCGGCGGCCATGCAGCCGCTGCTGGACTACAGCAAAACCACGGGAAGTTCGCTGCTCGTCGGTACCACCACCTACGGATTGGTGGACGCTCCCACAGACGCCTCGCGTCCCACGAACGACGGCCGCCACTTCGAAGTCTACAATGCTTCCGTGTGGGTAGACACCTCCGGGGTACGGGGCGTGTACCACAAGTCAAAATTGGTAGTGGGCGTGGAACGCATGCCCTTTATTGGGTACCTCAAGCCCTTGCTGGGCGAGGCTGCCATTGCCCTGGGGGGCACGTCCGGAACGTTGGGCGTCCAAGACCGACGCGAAGTTTTTGGCGACCAACCCGGGAAGCTGCGCGCGGCCCCGGTGATCTGTTGGGAACAGGATTTTTCCGACTACACCACCGGCTACGTGCGGGAGGGAGCCGAATTCCTGGCGGTGCAAACCAACGACGGCTGGTGGGGCAATACCCCGGGCCATATCCAGCACTTGCACTACGCCCGGTTGCGGGCGGTGGAGACCGGTCTCTGGGTGGTGCGTGCCGCCAATACCGGGGTCAGCGCCGTCATCGACCCCCACGGGTCCATCCGGCAGCGGTTGGACTGGGACCGGGCCGGCCATTTGGAGGCCGAAATCGGTGACACACGCTACGCGCCCACTTACTACAGCCGGTCGGGCAATTATTTGGGCGCCATGGCCGTGTGGCTGGCACCGCTTTTGCTGCTGTCGGTCTGGGTGAAAACCCAAACGAAACGCTGAGGGTTCCCTTGGCCAACCTACCTTTGTAGCATGAATTACGACGTCGTTGTTATTGGTTCCGGACCTGGCGGATACGTTTGCGCCATTCGATGCGCCCAATTGGGCATGAAGACCGCTTTGGTGGAGAAGTATTCCACGCTGGGTGGCACGTGTTTGAATGTGGGGTGCATCCCCTCCAAGGCCCTGCTGGACTCTTCGGAGCACTACTACAACGCGGTGCACCACTTTGCCGAGCACGGCATTGAAGGAGCCGCTCCCCGGGTCAACCTGCCCAAAATGATCGAACGCAAGCAGTCGGTGATTGACACGACGGTTTCCGGCATCGACTTTTTGATGAAGAAAAACAACATCGACGTGTTGCGCGGCGTGGGGTCCTTTGTGGATGCACACACCGTGTCCGTCGCCGGTGCGGAAGGCACTTCGTCGGTAACCGCCAAGCATGTGGTGGTGGCGACGGGTTCCAAGCCCATCGAGCTTCCTTTTGCCAAATTCGACAAAGAACGCATCATTTCCTCCACGGAAGCCCTGAAGCTCCAAGAGGTCCCCAAGCACCTCATCGTCATTGGCGGGGGCGTCATTGGCTTGGAACTCGGATCGGTGTACAGCCGTTTGGGAGCCCAAGTGACGGTGGTGGAATTCGCCGACTCGCTGTTGTCTACCATGGATGTTGCCATGGGCAAGGAAATGCAGCGCGTGCTGAAAAAGCAAGGCCTGGACATCCAACTGTCTACCAAAGTGGAAGCGGTGGAACGCGTCGGAAACGACGTCACCGTGCGCGCCACCAACAAAAAAGGCGAATCGGTTTCTTGGACCGGCGACTACTGCCTGGTATCGGTGGGCCGCAAGCCCTATACCGACGGCCTGAACCTGGCCGCCGCTGGCCTGTCCACGGACGAACGCGGACGCATTGCCGTAAACGACCACCTCCAAACGGCCGCCCCCCACATTTACGCCATTGGCGACGTGGTGCGCGGGGCCATGTTGGCCCACAAGGCCGAGGAAGAGGGCGTTTTGGTGGCCGAAACCCTGGCCGGTCAGAAGCCCCATATCCATTACCACCTGATTCCCAATGTGGTGTACACGTGGCCCGAAGTGGCCGGGGTGGGCTACACGGAGCAGGAGTTGAAAGCCGCTGGCCGCACCTTCAAGTCCGGCAGCTTTCCTATGCGTGCTTTGGGACGTTCCCGCGCATCCGGAGACATCGACGGCTTGGTAAAAATCCTGGCAGACGCGCAAACCGACGAAGTTTTGGGCGTGCACATTGTGGGAGCCCGCGCCGCGGACCTGATCATGGAAGGCGTTACCGCTATGGAATTCCGCGCCTCGGCCGAAGACATTGCGCGCATGAGCCACGGCCACCCCACGTATTCCGAAGCCCTCAAGGAGGCCGCTTTGGACGCAACCGCCAAGCGTTCCCTCCACAGCTAACCCCCGCGGATGTACGCCACCCGGTCTGCATCCCACTTGACTGCGGAAGAGGTACGCACCGCCGTGCTGGCTACCGGACGTCCCGGCTGGATTTGGTTGGAAACCCAAAGCCCCGACCCGGCTGGACGCTTTGCGTGGATGGCAGCGGGCCACCCCCGCGCCTGGCACCGTCCCAGCGCGGCCAACGGCCGCGCCACCCCAGCGGACTGGCAGATTTTGTTGGACACCTGGCGCCAGCGCCCCACCTGGCGGTTTGGCGTGCTGTCCTACGACCTAAAATCGGTTTTTGAGCCCACCATCCCCCAACCGACCTTCCCGCGCCCCGACGAACCCGATTTCTTGTTTTTTGAGCCCAGCTGGGTCCTGCATTCCGACGGAGCTACCACCACGTGGCAGGGCCATCCGGACTTTTCGTATGCCGATTTTGAGCGGTGGTGGGAGGAAATGAAGGCCCAGACTTCAGATTCTTTGCCGAGCGCAATTCCCGCCGATGCGGTTCCGACGCCTCCGTCCCACGGCCGGGACCTGCGGGCACCTTCCGAAACGGAGTATGTCCGCGCTGCGGAACACCTTCAAACCGCTATGCGCCGCGGAGACATTTACGAGGCCAATTTGTGTTTGCGGTGGGAAGTGGAAGGGGAATTCGACGCTGCAGCGGTGTACCGGCGGTGGAGCGACCAAGCGCAGCCGCCGCAGGGCGGCTGCGCTTGGTTTCCCGGGGCCGCCGTCGTCTGCGGCAGCCCGGAACGCTACCTCCAGGTGGTCGGGAAAAAAGTGCTCTCTCGTCCCATCAAAGGCACGGCTCCGCGCCATCCCCATCCGGAAACCGATGCCCAAGGTGCCCACGAATTGGCGCTCAGCCCCAAGGAACGCGCGGAAAACACCATGGTGGTCGATGTGGTGCGCAACGACCTGGCGCGGGTTGCCGTGCCCGGTTCCGTTGCCGTTTCCCAGTGGTGCGTGGTGGAGTCGTACCCCACCCTCCACCAAATGGTTTCGACTGTCGAAGC
>JBILEM010000007.1:0-14341 GCA_044352085.1 Schleiferiaceae bacterium | reverse complement strand
GACGGAGTGGTGCTAGACAGCTACGCCCAAATCCGCAAGCATGTGGTCCCCGGAAACCTCAACGCCAGTGATTTGTGGGACGACGGCATTGCCGAAACGGACCCCGATAAGCAGATGCCTCCTCCCGGGTATCCCCAGCTCTCGCCGGCAGAAAAAGAATTGATCAAGAAATGGATTCAGCAAGGCGCGAAAGAAACCGATTGTGCAGGCAATACGTGCGACACGGCGGCCGTGCCCTCATTTGCCGAAGCGTTTGAAGTGATCCAAGCCAATTGCGTTGGGTGCCACGCCTATCCCAATGTGAGCGGCGGCGTCATGCTGGACTCCTACCTGGGCATCAAGAGCGCGGTGGAAAACAGCAACCTCTTGGGGGCTTTGAAAGGCATTGGCTCAACGCAAATGCCCCCTTCGGGTGCCATGAGTGCCTGCAAGCAGCGTAAAATAGCGCGTTGGGTGGCTGCGGGTATGCCGCAGTAAAGAGAGATGTAGCAGGAAGACTTGCCGCTGCAATCCTTGCCTGGAGCGGCTTTAACGCTCTGTACTCCTTCCGTTAAGCGTACCTTTGGACCATGGAATCATTCGACTTTGCCGTTGTTGGCGGGGGCATCGTGGGCGCCGCCACCTTGTACAAATTGCAGCAGAAATTCCCCGAGGCGCGCTTGGTGTTGCTGGAAAAAGAACCGGAAAGTGCCTTGCACCAAACCGGCCGCAATTCGGGGGTGATCCATTCGGGTTTGTACTACAAGCCCGGTAGCTTAAAAGCGACCACCTGCCGCGACGGGTACCTCCAGCTGCTGGACTTTTGCCGCGAACACAACGTAGCGCACGAAATTTGCGGAAAGGTCGTAGTGGCCACAACAGACAGCGAAGCGGACCGACTGAAAGGGCTGGCTGACCGAGGAAAAACCAACGGACTGGATGGGCTGGAATTTTTAACGCCCGAAGGTATCCGGGAATACGAGCCGCACATTGCCGGAGTGGCTGGGCTTCGGGTGCCCCAGACCGGCATTGTGGATTACCGCGGCATGACCCGAGCTTTGTTGCAATCGGCCACGGCGATTCAACCCAAAACCAAGGTCCTCTTTGGATTTAAGGTCACTGGGACCGCTCAAGGCAGCTACGGAGTGCAGATCATTGGCGAAGGAGGGACCACGCCGGTGTGGGCCCAGCGCATAGTCTTTTGCGGAGGACTGCAATCCGACCGGCTGGCTCGTTTGGACGGTGCTCAAACCGATGTTCGCATCGTTCCTTTTCGGGGCGACTACTACGAATTGTCCGAGGCTGCGCGTCACAAAGTCCGTCACTTGGTTTATCCCGTGCCGGATCCCAATTTCCCTTTTCTGGGTGTTCATTTCACCCGCATGCACGACGGGTCGGTGGAATGCGGGCCCAATGCCGTTTTCGCCTTCGAGCGGGAGGGGTACAGCAAAACGTCGTTCAATTGGCAAGACACCGCAGATTCCTTGGGGTTTGCGGGCACGTGGAAGTTGTTTGCGCAGCACTGGCGCTACGGCCTGGGCGAATACCACCGCGCCTTCTCGCGTTCGGCCTTTTTGAAAGCCTTGCAGGCCCTGATGCCCGGATTGGAAGATCGGGATTTGGTGCCCGGGCGGTCCGGGGTTCGGGCGCAGGCCTTGCAGCCCAACGGTTCCTTGGTAGACGACTTTGTGGTGGTTCAGGGCGCATCGGGGGTGCACCTCATCAATGCGCCGTCTCCTGCGGCTACCGCCTCATTGGCGATTGCCGACCATTTGGTTGCAGAGTTGCTGAAGACCCAATAAGCGGTAAACGGATAACACACCGCCACCTCTCCAGCGGCTTAGATTCCGTTTAGCTGGAAATCAATCAATTTCGGGCACCTCGGGAGCTTCCGCGGCAACGTGGAACAAGGCGTCGCCCCGGTGGACCATCGGCAGGTTGTTGTGCCCAATGATAAACCCGTTGATGGGGCTGAATACCTTGACGGTGTAGGCGTCGTTGGGGTTGTGGATGCGTCCGATGAGTTCTCCTTGCTCCACGGCTTGGCCGCTTTGGCGCAAGGACACGAAGAGCCCACTGGCTTCCGCGCGCACCCAGGTGTTTTCGGAAATCCACCGCACGCGCTTGCTTTGGCGGCCGTGGCGGTCGGAAAGTCCCCGGGGTTTTGGGGATTTGGTTCGCATGCCCCACCGGGCCAAGACCCGTTTGATTCCTCGAATGCCTTCGTCGATGGCAAAGGGGTCAAAACGCATGGATTCACCGCCCTCGTACACCACAATGGGTACGCCCAGTTTGTGGGCTGCCTCCCGCAAGGAACCGTGGATCAGGCTGCTGGGCATGCTCAAGGGGGCGGCAAAGGCACGGGCAATTTCCAAGGCCGTTTCGTCGTCTTTCGCATAGCGGATTTGCGGGTAGTTGGTTCGGCTGGCGCCGCCGGTATGAAAATCGATGCCGAAGTCGACCAAGGGCAAGATTTTGGTATACAGGGTGTGGGCCACCAAAGAGGCCAGGGAGCCGTCAGGGGAGCCAGGAAAACTCCGGTTGACGTCCTTGCCATCGGGCACGTCGCGGGAGAAAAAGAGGAATCCGTAAACGTTGATGATGGGAATGGCAATGACGGTTCCGCGTTCCAGTTGGTGGAGCATGTTGCCGGCCAAGGCGCGGCGCACAATTTCGACTCCGTTGACTTCGTCGCCGTGCAAACCACCGCTCAGTAAGACGGTGGGTCCTTCCTGGGCGCTGTGAAACACGTGCACGGGAAGGGGGATTTCCACCCCAGAGGTCAGACGGGCAATGGGCAGCTGCACCACCTTGTAGGTGCCTGCAGGGACCACCACCTGATCCAGTACCAGGGGCTTGCGTTCGGTCATTGTCCCAAATACGTGTCGGGGCGCAGGGCCCGCAATTCGGCCTTTACGGAATCGGAAACGGCCAGTCCGGCAATGAACTCGACCAAAGAGGCCTCCGTAATGTGGGCGTGGGTGCGCGTCAGGTCTTTGAGGGCCTCGTACGGTTTGGGATAGCCTTCGCGGCGCAAGATGGTCTGAATGCCTTCGGCCACAACGGCCCACTGCTGGTCCAGATCCCGTCGGATTTGGTCTTCGTTGACCACCAATTTCTGCCAGCCGCGTTGGATGGAACGCAGGGCCAACACGGTATGCCCCAGGGGCACGCCCACGTTGCGCAAGACGGTGGAGTCTGTCAGGTCCCGCTGAAGGCGGCTGATGGGCAATTTGGCGCTCAGGTGTTCCAAGAGGGCATTCGCCAGGCCCAAATTGCCTTCTGCGTTTTCAAAATCGATGGGGTTCACCTTGTGCGGCATGGCGCTGGAGCCCACTTCGCCTTCTTTGATTTTCTGCTTGAAGTAATCCATGGACACATAGGTCCAGACGTCGCGGCAGAGGTCCAGGAGGATGGTGTTGATGCGCTTGACGCCGTCGAAGTACGCGGCCAAGTGGTCGTAATGTTCGATTTGGGTGGTTGGGAAGGAGCGGTGCAGGCCCAGGACCTCGCTCACAAAAGCGTCGGCAAAGGCATGCCAGTCTTGCTGGGGGTAGGCCGCGTAGTGGGCGTTGAAATTGCCCGTGGCGCCGCCAAATTTGGCCCCAAAGGGAATGTCTTTCAGCAGCATGCGCTGCTGGTGAATGCGTTCTACAAACACGCCGAATTCCTTGCCCAGGCGGGTAGGGGAGGCGGGTTGTCCGTGGGTGCGGGCAAGCAGGGGAATGGCGCTCCATGCGGCAGCCGCTTCGGCCAATAGCGCCGTGGTTTCCTCCAGCAAGGGCAGGTACACGTCCTCGTGAAAGGCCTTGAGGCTCAGCGGGAATGCCGTGTTGTTGATGTCTTGCGACGTCAGGCCAAAGTGCACGAACTCTGCAGCCTTTTCCACGCCCATAGCGGTCAACTTGTCCTTGATGAAGTACTCCACGGCCTTGACGTCGTGGTTGGTGACTTTCTCTACGGATTTGATATGCAGCGCGTCTTCCTCGGAAAAGTGGGCTACCGCGTGGCGCAACCGCTCAATTTTGTCCCAGCCCAGCTCTGCCAGCGCGGCCAAGTCCAGGCCCTTGAGGGCAGCCAAATACTCCACTTCCACGTGGAGGCGGTACCGAATCAGGGCAAATTCCGAAAAATAGGGGGAAAGGGTCTGTCCGACGGCGGAATACCGGCCGTCAAGAGGGGATAAGGCGTGTAGCGCAGCGTCCATAGGGGTTTCAAAGCGCAAAGGTACGTTTTTCTTGGGAGAGGGTTGGCGCCCCGTGCGGCGCACCGATCAGTCCACGTACACCAACAAGCCCTTCAAATACGCGCCTTCGGCAAATCCAGCAATCACCGGGTGGTCAATGGGTTGCCCCAAGGTTTCTACCAACCGAATTTCGCGGCCCACCTCGTAGGCGGCGGCCCGAACCGCGTCCGTAAACTGGGAAATCGGGACGTTCTGGGAGCAACTGAAGGTGAAAAGCAAGCTGCCGGAAGGCATGCGTTCCAAAGCCATAGCGTTCAACCGTTTGTAGGCCATCATGGCATTGTGGCTGGACGACTTGCGCTTGGCAAATGCGGGCGGATCCAAAATCACCACGTCCGCGTCGGTGGGCAAGTGCTTGAGGTAATCAAAAGCGTCCTCCACCACAGACACGTGCCGGTCGGACCATCCGTTGAGTGTGGCATGCGCATCGGCCAGGGCGCAGGCGCGGGCGGAGGAGTCTACGGAAACCACTTCGCGCGCGCCACCCTGCAAGGCCGCAAGCGAAAACCCACCGGTGTAGGCAAAGAGGTTGACGACTTTTTTGCCTTGCGCCAGGCGTCCCACGTGGGCGCGGTGTTCCCGCTGGTCCAAAAAGAACCCGGTTTTTTGGCCCCCTTCCACGTCGGACGTGTAGGCGACCCCGTTTTCCAAAAAGCCCACAGACGCCAAAGGGGCTCCGTCCCAGCCGACCTCTTGAACGTATATGGACAGGTTGGATTCATTCAGGGCTTTGCGCAAAGCGGAGACAATGAAGGGAACGTCCTTGCGCATGCCTTCGGTGTGGCACTGCACCACCACGGCTTGGCCGTACCGGTCCACCACCAATCCGGGGAGACTGTCTCCTTCGCCAAAAACCAACCGGTATCCGGTGGTGTGCTCGGATTGCCCCAGGCCCCAGTGGTACCGGTAGTCCACCGCGCGTTGGATGCGCTGGTCGTAAAAGGTTTGCGGGTCGGCTACATGCTCTCCAAAGGCCAAAACCTTCAGCGCAATATTGGCTCCGGTGGCTTGGGCGTGGGCCGTAGCCAACGGGGTGGTGCCGTCGGACCCAAATACATGGACCCAGCTGCCTTCTTCAGGCAAAGGCGTGGCCCGGTGCAGGGCTCCCGAAAAAATCCACGGATGGCGGCGTCCCAAAGCTTGGTCGCGGCCCGGCGCCAGCCGGACAGAGGCAATATTCATTCGGCAAAGGTAGGGAGTTCCGGCAGGGCCACCATTCCTTCCGGCAAATCGGGGCGGTATTCAAACAAGTGGTGGTGCACGCCGTTCGTTGCCAGGGCCAACGGGCAATCGAGTGCATGGCGGTAGGAGAACAATTGGTTGTACACGGTTTGGTCCAGCCGAACCGACGGGGCCTTGCATTCCACCACCATCCAAGGCTTCCCTTGGCGAAAAACCAAGAGGTCAAAGCGTTTCAACCGCCCGTAGACTGCAACTTTCTTTTCCACACCGATGCTGGACGCCGGGATTCCGTGCCGCAGGAGCCCTTGAACCACCTGCAGCCGCACCCGCTCTTCCGGAGTGTCCGTTACCCATTTTTTTCTCAAATCGTCCCACAGCGGTTCCACCCTGCAAATCACGCAAATATTCTCCACAGGCAAGGAGATTAAACCCGAAATTTGCCCTATGGAGTGGAGCGATTTTGTCCAAGCGTGGTCGGCCCGCTGGTCCCTTCCGGAGGAGCTCCCCGGTTTGGAGGCGCAACGACGTTTGGCGCCACCCCTTCGGGCCCCGGAAATGCATACCCTGCCGCGTCCAGAAGAGGCTCAAAAGCACGCGGCCGTCCTGGTGGTGGTATTTCCCCAGGAGGGAGTGCTGCACACGGTCCTGATTGAACGCCCGGCCTACGACGGCGTCCATTCTGGCCAAATGGCGTTTCCGGGAGGGGGGAGGGAGTCCCAGGATGTCCACTGGACCGACGTGGCCCTGCGCGAGGCCGAAGAAGAATTGGGCATTCCAACCACAATCCCCGTGGTTTTGGGTCCACTTACGCCGCTGTTTATACCGCCATCCGGGTACTTTGTTCAGCCCATACTGGCTGCTTTGCCGCACCCTTTGGAATGGAAACCCGATGCCCGCGAAGTGGCGCATGTCCACTGCATCCCCTTGCATGCCTTGGATTGCCGCACAGCGGACATTCCGCACGTCGGTTCTGTTCCTGCGTGGTGCGGCATCCATCCGCCCATTTGGGGAGCCTCCGCCATGATCTTGGCCGAAGTCCTCGCTCTCCCGGAATTGCGTACCTTTGCGTCCCCCATTTGAACCGACTTGAAACTCCTCAAACGCGACCCCTTCGGCACCCCTCTGGTCCTCAAGCGACTGGTGATTTTTTTGTTCGGATTGGTGGTCTGGTACCGTTTGAACAAAGTGAATAAGACCGAAATTCACGGCGTTGAGCACCTGCAAAATTTGCCGGACCGCAATGTGCTTTTTGTCAGCAACCACCAAACCTACTTCATGGACGTGAGCGCCATGTATTTGGTTTTCAATCATGTATACTGGGGGCTTCCCGGAAAAACACATGCCTGGTGGCGCATGGGCTTTCCAAAAACCAACTTGTTTTTTGTAGCGGCCAAGGAGACCATGAAATCGGGGTTACTTCCCCGTTTGCTCGCTCTAGCGGGCTCAATCAGCATCAAAAGAACGTGGCGGGCTGCCGGGAAAACCGTCGACCGCGGCGTGGATCCCCGGGACATCGACAACATCCGAAAGGCCATCCAATACGGCTGGGTCATTACCTTTCCGCAAGGGACCACCAAACCCTTTGCCCCCGGACGCAGGGGAACCGCCCACATCATCAAAGACACCCAGCCCATTGTGGTGCCGGTGGTGGTAGATGGATTTCGCCGCGCCTTCGACAAAAAAGGATTGTTCATCAAAAAACGAAATACCACGTTATCTTTAACATTCAAAAAGCCGCTCGAACTTCAACCGGACGAAGATCCGCAAGCCTTGTTGGACCGCATCATGGATGCGATTGAACAAAGCTCGGCCTACCGTCCTCTAGCCTCCCACGAAGAATGAAAATACGTGCCCTTCTTGCTTTCTTCACCGCGTCGGTCTTGGCCGCGGGTTGTGTAGATACCATTATCGACCCCAACGAGCAAATGGAAGACCGCAACGTGGTCCTCAAGATTTTTTCCTATTACGATGGGGAATTGTTGTCCAAAGACACCTTGTACACGCTGGGTCAGGCCGAATTGAAGTTTACAGACATCCGGTTTTTGTACACCGGCTACACCTTTGTAAGCACCTCCGGAGACACCCTGCACCGCGACACCACGGTTTCCATCCATTCGTTTGGGACCAATTCGGCTTTCTTGACCAAAATACCGACGGGCGCCTACAACGGTTCCCACTACTTCACGTTGGGCATGGACACCGTGAATGCTAAATTGGCTCCCGGGCAGTTCCCCGAAGGGCACCCTCTCCGCGACGGCGTGTTGTACCGCGGTGCGGGCAAGGGCTACAACCACATGTATTTCTCGGGTGTCATGCGCAAGGTGGGAGACACCTTGGCGCCCACCAAGCCCTTCACCATTGCCGTAGCAACCCCCTTGCTCAATACCAAGTTTGAACGCAAAATGGGCTTTTCCGTATCCGGAAGTCGGACATGCAATATCAACGTGGTCTTGAATATCGACCGGCTGCTTCAGGGCATCGACCCCTGGCAGACTCCTGCCATCGCATCGGACCCCACCAAGCCGGGGGATTTTGCCGAGTCGGTGAAAATCAAGCAAAATTTGATTCCCGCCTACATCATTCAAATCTGACCGTGCGCGTACATTTTATTGCCATTGGCGGCAGCGCCATGCACAACCTGGCCCTCGCTCTCTCTGAGCGGGGAGATGCCATCACCGGCTCCGACGACGAGATTTTTGAACCATCCCGCAGCCGATTGGCCGCCGCAGGAATCCTCCCCGAATCCTTGGGGTGGGACGCTGCCCGCATCACGCCGGACTTGGATGCCGTTGTTTTGGGCATGCACGCCCGCGGCGACAATCCCGAGTTGCTTGCGGCCCAGGCCTTGGGCATTCCGATTCATTCGTATCCGGCCTTTTTGTACGAAGCCAGCAAGCACAAAACCCGGGTAGTGGTGGCCGGGAGCCACGGAAAGACCACCGTCACGTCCATGTTGCTCCATGCCCTCAAGGCGAATGGGCGCACCGAGGATTTCATGGTGGGAGCGCTGTTGGAGGGCTATTCGACCATGGTTCGTTTGAGCAAAGAGGCCGATTTCATGGTTTTGGAGGGCGACGAGTACCTCAGTTCGGCCCTGGAACCCCTGCCCAAATTCCACCTGTACCGCGCCAATATAGCGGTGATCACGGGCATTGCCTGGGACCACATCAACGTGTTTCCCACCTTGGATAATTACGTGGAGCAATTCCGTCAATTTTTGCGCACCATGGAACCCGGCGGGGTGTTGATTTACAATGCCAACGACCCCCTTGTGGCGGAAGTGGTTGCTGCAGACGCCTCTCCTTTAAAGAAAATCCCCTACACCACTCCCGCCTACCGCATGGTAGCGGAGGCCATGGTTTTGGAAACCCCCCTGGGCGATGTTCCGCTCCAGGTCATTGGGGCCCACAATGCAAGCAACATCGAGGCAGCCCGCTGGCTCGCCCAAGAAATGGGCCTGGACGACGAGGCCTTCTACGAGTCCATGACCACGTTCCGCGGTGCATCGAAGCGTTTGGAAGTGCTTGCCACGGCGAGCCCCCGCGTGAAAGCGTTCAAGGATTTTGCCCACGCGCCCAGCAAGGTGAAGGCGACCGTTTCGGCGTTGCGCGAGCAATTTCCGGATCGGCGCATTGTAGCTTGTTTGGAACTCCACACCTTTAGCAGCTTGAACCCGGACTTCTTGCCTTTGTACGACGGGGCTTTGGCCTTGGCAGATGAGGCGGTGGTCTATTTCAACCCCAAGGCCGTTGCGCACAAAAAACTCCCTCCTTTGAAAGCGTCAGACGTAGCGGAAGCATTTGGCATGCCCCATCCGGTCGTATTAACCGACAGCGCAGAGGTACGACGGTTTTTGGATGAGGCAACCGGTGCTCAGCACGGAGCCGCTGCGGTGGTGTTGATGTCTTCCGGAAATTTTGATGGAAACGAAGTGTCCCAATGGGCAGAAGCCTGGGGATAGAACCCGAACGAAGTAAATCGAACGAACAACCTGCCTTCTTAAATAGGGCTTAGAAGCGGTGTTCGAGGTGGAGGTACCACCCGGCGCGGACGTCTTGGGTTTTCCAGTCCACCGTAGTTTGGTTCTGTATGCCCAATCCCCAGTCCCCAAAGCGGTAAATGCCGCCGGCTCCCAAGACCAGGCCCAATCCCGTTGAGCGGTACGTGGAATAGGGAGGTGTGGGGCATTCGGCGTTGTACTGCATACGCACGGTGCGTCCGTACAACAAGCCCGCTTGAAAAGTCAAGTCAAAGGGACTCTGCTGTCCGTACAAGGAACCGTTTAACGTCCAGCCCCCCGCGATGCGGCTGTCGTAGTCGGGAGGGATGATGGTATCTTTGGTGCGCTCTCCGTAGGCGTTTTGAAGGAAGAACGACGTCGAGATGTGGGGGTTGAACCCATAACTGTACTGAATCCCGTTGGCAAAGCCCCATCCGGTGAGGTCGGCGTTGAAATCGTAGGCCCCGGCTTGTACGCCAAAAGCGTGGCGCTTGAAGTCTTGTCCCCAGGCCCCTAGGGAGGTGCCAACGAGGAGCGCAAGCAGGAAAAAAGGTTTATTCATTTTCGTCCAGTAAGGTGCGCTGCAGGTCTTCCATTTCGAAGAAATCAACCCCCTCCTGGTAGGACGGTACCACGGGTGCCTCTTCTTCAAAGAGCACCATCATGGCTTCCCGAACCACCAGCACACAAGTGAGGTTTTCCTCCATTCGGTCGGCTTGCAGGTCTTGCAAAGGCCCGGTGCTGTCAAATTCCTCCACAGAGAGCAGGTTGATTACCGCGTGGGCCCCAGGCTTGCTCACCAATAGTGTGCCCAACTCTTTAAGGGCAGCTGGGTCAAACACCTCTTCCAAATACTTGATGTGGAGGAACCGGTCTTTCGCTTCGATTTTGTACGACATCAGGCGGTATAATGCGGAGTTCGTTGGGCAGCCAAAAGATACAAAACGGCCATGCGTATGGCCACTCCGTTTTCGACCTGCTGCAAGATAATGGAATGTTCGGAATCTGCAACATCGGAAGTCAGTTCGACGCCCCGGTTGATGGGGCCGGGGTGCATGATAACCGGTATGGAAGATAGCCGTTCCAAGCGTTTGCGGTCTACCCCAAACAAGGAGGTGTACTCCGCCAAACTGGGGAAGTAGCGCATGTCCATGCGCTCGTGCTGCACGCGGAGCATGTTGGCTACATCGGCCCATTCCAAGGCGGTGTCCAAGTCGGAAATAACCCGAACACCCAATTCTGTCAGGTGTCTGGGAATAAGGGTCTTGGGGCCGCAAACGGCTACCTCAACGCCCAGTTTCTGCAGGCAGAAAATATTACTCAGGGCCACCCGGCTGTGCAGAATGTCTCCCACAATGACCACGCGGACCCCGTGAAGGTCGGTTTTGCCCAGAGCTTCCCGCATGGAAAAGGCGTCTAAGAGGGCTTGGGTGGGATGCTCGTGCGCTCCGTCGCCGGCGTTGACGATGCTGGCATCCACGTGTTTGCTCAAGAAATAAGCAGCGCCGGGAGCGCTGTGCCGAAGCACCACCATGTCCACCTTCATGGCCAGAATGTTGTTCACGGTGTCGACCAGGGTCTCGCCTTTTTTCACGCTGGACTGAGACGCCGAAAAGTTCACCACATCGGCCGATAGGCGTTTTTCAGCGAGTTCAAAGCTCAAACGGGTGCGGGTGGAGTTTTCAAAAAAGAGGTTCGCCACGGTTATGTCCCGGAGCGAAGGCACTTTTTTGATGGGGCGGTTGATGACTTCCTTGAACTGTTCCGCCGTTTTAAAGACCAATTCCAGGTCCTCCGGCGTCAGGTCTTTGATTCCCAACAAGTGGGGTACGGAGAGCGAGCTCATTGGGCGGATTTTTCTTGAATCAAGGAAACAGACTCCAATTCCCCTTGGGGAGACCAGTCCAAACGCACTTTTTCGGTATCGAGGGCATCCACATGCCGTCCCACATAGTCGGGCTGAATAGGCAACTCGCGTCGGAACCTGCGGTCAATAAGTACCAGGAGCTCAGTGCGCTGGGGACGTCCAAAGGCGTGCAGGGCATCCAAGGCGGCGCGGAGGGTTCGGCCGGTGTACAAAACGTCGTCAATCAAGACCACTTTTTTCCCTTCGATGGAATGGGCAATTTCGGTGCGGTTGGCCCGCAAAGGCTCGTCCCGACGACGGAAGTCGTCCCGGAAAAAAGTAGCGTCCAGCGAACCGGTGGCGACGTCTGCAATGCCGTATTCGGTGCGCAGCAAGTGGGCCAAGGCTTGGGCCAAAGCAACGCCCCGCGGCTGCAAGCCAATCAATACGGTGTGCTCAAAAAAACGGTGGGATTCTCGAAGCTGGCACGCCAGTCGGTGCAACAATACCCGCAATTCTTCCGGGCCGAACAAGCGTTTCTGCGTCATTTCAAGGATCAAAGATACAATTTTGTTGGGATACCCGGTATGGCCGACCTTTACCCCCATGTCCTTGTCTGTAACCGTTTTGGGGTGTGGCGCTGCCACTCCCGGGTCTGCCGTGAATCCTTCTGCCCAGGTGGTGGATTGCAACGGGCGTCTTGTCTTGGTGGACTGCGGGGAAGGAACGCAGGTGCAATTGCGCCGCAATAAGATCAAATTCAGCCGCATTGGCACGGTGTGCATCAGCCACATGCACGGGGACCACGTGTTTGGCTTGCCCGGTTTGATCAGCACCTTTCATTTGCTGGGCAGACGGGATCCCCTAACCGTGATTGGACCCCCAGCCCTCAAGGAATGGGTGTTGTTTACCCTCAAATGCAGCGGTACTTGGACGTCGTTCCCCTTGCACTTTGTGGAAACCGGCCCCGAGCCGCTTGCAGAGGTGTTTGCCGACGAACAGATGGCCATCCGGTCGTTTCCGCTCCGGCATTCCATTGCCACTACCGGTTTCCGGATTGACGGACAGCCCGGTCTTCGGAGGTTGCGTGCGTCTGCACTGGCCCAATGGAAGGTGCCGTCGTGCGATTACCGCGCCCTGCAACTGGGCCGCGATTGGACGTCCGAGCAGGGCGAAACGGTCCCCAATGCCCACTTTACCCAGGAGCCGGCCCGCCCCTTGAGTTATGCCTATGCCAGCGACACGGCCTTCTATCCCGAACTGGCCGACTGGGTCCGCGGGGTGGACGGATTGTACCACGAGAGTACGTTTGCCGAGGAGCACCGCCATTTGGCAGACAAGACCCTGCATTCCACCGCCAGCGATGCTGGCCGATTGGCATCTATGGCCGAAGTAGGGCAGTTGGTACTGGGCCATTTTTCCATGCGGTATACCAACCGCCAGGTGCTGTTGGAGGAGGCACTAGCGCATTTTTCTTCCGTTGTTCTGGCCGAAGAAGGACAGACCTACCGCTGGAACCGCGCAAAATAAAAGAGGCGGCCTCTTCCGAGGCCGCCTCGTATGCGCGGAGCGTTTGTTTTCCGGTGGATTCACCGGGAACGTCGCTTATTAGCGGTTCATGGACACCAAGAACTCCTCGTTGCTTTGGGTCTTGGAGAGCTGGTCGTGCAGGAATTCCATGGCCTCCACCGGGGTCATGTCCGACAGGTGGCGGCGCAAAATGTACATGCGGCTCAAAACTTCCTTGGAGAGCAGCATGTCTTCCTTCCGCGTTCCGGAGGCAATGAGGTCGATGGCCGGCCATATGCGGCGGTTGGCAATCTTGCGGTCCAGCTGCATTTCCATGTTGCCGGTGCCCTTGAATTCCTCAAAAATAACTTCGTCCATTTTGGATCCGGTGTCGATCAAAGCAGTGGCCAAGATGGTCAAGGATCCGCCGTTTTCAATGTTCCGGGCGGCACCGAAGAACCGTTTGGGCTTGTGCAGAGCATTGGCATCGACCCCGCCAGACAGGACTTTTCCGGAGGCCGGAACCACGGTGTTGTAGGCGCGGGCCAGTCGGGTGATGGAGTCGAGCAAGATGATGACGTCGTGGCCGCATTCCACCAAGCGTTTGGCCTTTTCCAGAACGATGTTGGCTACGCGTACGTGGCGCTCTGCCGGCTCGTCGAAGGTGGAGGCTACCACTTCCGCATTTACGGAGCGCGCCATGTCCGTTACTTCTTCCGGACGTTCGTCGACCAACAAGATGATCATGTAGGCCTCGGGGTGGTTCGCTGCAATGGCGTTGGCCACTTCCTTGAGGAGGGTGGTTTTACCGGTTTTGGGCTGCGCCACAATCAGTCCGCGCTGGCCTTTTCCGATGGGGGAGAAGAGGTCAATAACGCGGGTACTGAGGGTGCTCTTGCGCCCGGTGAGGTTGAATTTTTCTTCCGGAAAGAGGGGGGTCAGGTGTTCAAAGGCTACCCGGTCTCGGATGAAGTCCGGATCCCGGCCGTTGATCATCAATACTTTGACCAAAGGGAAGTACTTGTCTCCTTCGCGCGGTGCACGGACCTCGCCGCGAACAGTGTCGCCGGTTTTGAGTCCGAATTGCTTGATCTGCTGCGAGGTGACGTACACGTCGTCGGGTGAATTCAGGTAGTTGTAGTCCGACGACCGCAAAAAGCCAAATCCTTCGGGCATTTGTTCAAAAACGCCTTCGGTGGGGATGTTGGCTTCGAATTCAAAGCGTTTGCGTTCTTCGCGCGGGGCACGCTCTTCGCGTGCAGGCCGGTCTTCGCGAGGTCCGCGATCCTCACGGGGTCCGCGGTCATTGTTCATTGGTCGGTCTTCGCGTGGGCCTCGGTCTTCGCGCGGGCCGCGGTCGCGCCGTTCCCAGCGGTCTTCTCGTGGTCCACGGTCTTCGCGCGGTCCGCGTTCGGTGTTGGTTGGCCGGTCTTCACGTGGTCCACGGTCTTCGCGTGGGCCACGGTCTTCGCGTGGGCCGCGGTCTTCACGTGGGCCACGGTCGTTTCTTGCAGGACGATCTTCGCGGGGGCCGCGGTCTTCACGCGGTGTACGCTCCCAGCGGTTGGGGCGTTCCGGG
>JBILEM010000142.1:0-4418 GCA_044352085.1 Schleiferiaceae bacterium | reverse complement strand
TCGTCCTCACTGCTGCCGTTGCCTTGGGTTCCCTGAACTTCGCTTTTGCCCAAAGCACACCAGCCGCCAACGCCAACGCTGCCGAAATCGCTTTTGAAAAGGAGCTGATTGACTACGGTAAAATCTCTAAAGGCGCCAACGGCGAGCGGGAGTTTGTATTCAAAAACACCGGCAAAGAGCCTTTGATCATCAATAACTGCTACGGATCTTGCGGTTGCACGGTTCCCGAGTGGCCCCGTACTCCCATCGCTCCCGGTGCGAAGGCTTCCATCAAGGTGAAGTACGACACCCAGCGTTTGGGCGCGTTCACCAAGACCGTGACCGTTCAATCCAACGGCAAGTCTGCTACCAAGGTCTTGACCATCAAAGGCGACGTAGCCGATGCTGCTCAGCCCGTTACCACCCCCGTGAACGACAAAGCAACCGGTTCGAAAATCAGCAAGTAACCGACGCTATTTAAGGAATTCCTTTCCGACCTTTGTACCCGCTGCCGATTCCGGCAGCGGGTTTTTTATTGCCACTCCCATGCCTACAATTTCCGCCAAAGGCGCGGCCCTGCCCGCCTCCCCCATCCGAAAGCTGGTTCCTTTTGCCGAAGCGGCCGCCAAGCGCGGTACCGAGGTGCTGTACCTCAACATCGGACAGCCGGACATCCCGACGCCCCAAGTGGCCCTCGACGCGGTAGCAAACCACACCGTCAAGGTATTGGCCTATTCGCATTCCGCCGGGTTTGAGTCCTACCGGAAAGGCCTGTTGGGGTACTACGCCCAGCACGGGGTGCACCTGAACTTGGAAGACGTGATGGTCACCACCGGCGGTTCCGAGGCCCTGCTCTTTGCCATGGGCAGCATTTTGGACGCCGGCGACGAAATCATCATTCCGGAGCCCTACTACGCCAACTATTCCAGCTTTGCCCAAAGCAGCGGCGCCGTGGTGGTGCCTGTGGCCAGCCGCATCGAAGACGGATTTGCCCTGCCTCCCATTGCCGAGATTGAGCCTTTGATCAACGCGCGCACCCGCGCCTTGTTGATTTGCCACCCGGGCAATCCCACCGGGTACCTCTACACCCCCGAAGAACTGGACCAACTCAAGGCCCTGGTGCTCAAGCACGACCTTTTCCTTATCTCCGACGAAGTCTACCGCGAGTTTGTGTACGACGGCAAAAAACACACCTCCGTGATGAGCTTGGCCGGTCTGGAAGAAAACGCTGTTTTGATTGACTCCGTTTCCAAACGGTATTCCATGTGCGGAGCCCGCATTGGCACCTTGGCCAGCCGAAACAAGGCGTTTATGGCCACGGCCATGAAATTCGCCCAGGCCCGTCTGAGCCCCCCCACCTTTGCCCAAATCGCTTCCGAAGCCGCCCTCCAAACCCCCGCGAGCTACTTCGAAGGGGTTTTAGCGGAATACACCCAGCGCCGGGACGTATTGGTGGCCGGCCTGAACGCCATTCCTGGGGTCTTCTGCCCCATGCCCTCCGGTGCGTTTTACGCCGTGGCCCAGCTCCCCGTGGACAGTGCCGACCGTTTTGCGGTGTGGATTTTGAGCGACTTTTCCTACGAGGGCGCCACGGTTATGATGGCCCCCGCCTCGGGATTCTACACCGACCCGGCCTTGGGCGCCAAGCAAGTACGCCTTGCGTATGTTTTGGAGATTAGCCAATTGAAGCGTGCCTTGGGCATCTTAGCCGCTGCATTAGACGCCTACCCCGGTACCCAACGCTAATGGACCTGCACGAGCTAAAGAACGTCGATTTAAAGCCCTTCAACACCTTTGGGCTGAGCTGCGTCGCGGACCGGGTTGTAGAGGTGCGTACCGAAGCCGAATTGGTGCACGCCGTTGCCGATGAAGCGCTGAATGCCTCCATTTCGTTGGTACTGGGGGGAGGAAGTAACCTCCTGTTTACCCGTGACCATTTGGCCGGAACCGTTCTGCACGTTGCCCTTCTCGGTCGCCATGTGGTAGCGGAGACCGACGATTGGGTGGTGGTGGAAGGTGCTGCGGGAGAACCTTGGCACGACTTTGTTCGCTGGACGCTGGACCAAGGATGGGGCGGATTGGAAAATTTGTCCTTAATTCCTGGAAACGTGGGCACTACCCCCATCCAAAATGTGGGAGCCTATGGAGTGGAAACCAAAGACGTCTGCCATTCCGTTCGGTGGGTGGAACGCGGCACCGGAAAGGTGCACACCTTTTCCCCCGAAGCGTGTCGTTTCGGTTACCGCGAATCGATTTTTAAAGGCGAATTGCGGAACCGGGCTGTGGTGGCTGCAGTCCAATTCAAACTCACCAAGAACCAACACGCAGTGCGCACGCATTACGGGTCGGTAGACGACGAATTGGCTTCCCGCGGAGAAAAACCGACTCCCAAGAACATCTCCGATGCCGTCATCCGAATCCGGAAATCAAAACTTCCCGATCCCGCCGAATTGGGCAACAGCGGAAGCTTTTTTAAAAATCCGACCGTTTCTGCCGACGTGCATGCCCACTTGGTCGCAAATCACCCTTCTGCTCCCGGTTATCCCCAACCCGACGGTCGGGTGAAACTTGCGGCCGGTTGGTTGATTGAGCAGGCCGGCTGGAAAGGTTTCCGAAGAGGCGACGCCGGGGTACACACCAAACAAGCCCTGGTTCTTGTGAATTACGGAGGAGCCACCGGTCCCGAAATCTGGCAACTGGCACAAGACATTGTGGCCGATGTTCACGCTCGGTTTGGCGTCCTCTTGGAGCCCGAGGTGAATGTTATTGCCTAAAAATCGGTGATGTCGGTCACCCGCTCAACCGCCTGCCGGTAGTACCTTTGAAGCTGAAACAATACAGGCCATGGCACTTTTAAAACTCTTTGGCATTGCTGCCTTCCTTCTTGCCCTTGCAGGTTTGGGAATGGCCATCAAGATTTGGGGCAAAAAGGGCGGTGAATTCACCGGAACCTGCGCCAGCAACAGTCCCTTTCTGAATAAAGAAGGAGAAAATTGTTCGTTTTGCGGGGCCGCGCCTGCTGAGCAGTGCAAAAAACCGGACCCCGCAGTCTGAGTTCCTACTCCTTTCTGAAGAAAGAAAGTTAATGCGCGTCCTTAAAGGTCTTTCCCGGTGCTGACGCCCGGTGTGCGGTAAACCGTCCAAGAACCTTCGGCGGACCCCATGACCAACAATGCGTCGCATTCGGGGTGGGCTTTGAGCCATTTTTTTGCCTCCCCTGCCCCCATGGCCACCAAGGCCGTAGCAACGCCATCTGCCTCCGCCGCAGTGCGGGCAAATACCGTTGCACTCAATACGTCCGTTTGACCCGTCCAACCGGTAAAGGGATTCAAGGTGTGCCCGTAACGACGACCCGTGACGGGGTCTTTCTTGGCGCTCCGGTAATCCCCGGAAGTAGCCATTCCCCGGTCTTTTAAATCGACGACTTCCAAAGGCTTCTCCTGTCGTTCTTCGGCCGGGTAATCCACAGAAACCACAAACGGACGACCGTCCGGTTTTCCACCCAATGCATACAACTCCCCGCCTATTTCGACCAGGGCATGTTTCACCCCGTTGCGCTTTAACAAGCGCGCTATGCCGTCCACAGAGCTCCCTTGGGCGTAGGCATTGACGTCGTACACTTTATCCGTCGATTGGCGCAGCAACGCGATCAATGCGGTATCCGACTGGGGAGAACCCTGTCCCAGTACCGCTTTTGCTCCGTTGAATCCCCACGCAGTCGTGTATTTCCCTACGGCAGGATCCATCCACCCGTTGGTGTAGGTCTTTAAGCGCATGCCCTCCTCCAAAAGGGCGAGAAACGCATCGGGTGACTCAGCACGAACGGCTGCATCCCCGCGATTCCACCGACTCAAGACGCTGGAGGAATCCCACGCCGACGCCACGCGGTTAAAATCGGCCAAATACCGCTGTACGGAGTCCGCAAGAACTTCTGCTTCCGGGGTGCTTGACTCGGGCCAGTAGAGGACGGAAAAGGTGGTTCCTTGGGCCTCTCCTGCGAAGGAGATGGAGCCATCGTCTTCTTTTTCAGACGGTGCACAGCCTATAGCCGCGGCCCCGAGGAACAGCGTCGCAAGGACCGCCCTAAAGCGGAAACGCCGCCGCGGCGCAAAAAAAAGGCTACCCGAAGGGTAGCCTTTTTCCTTGCGGTTGGAATTAGCCTCCAAAATCATCGAAGGCCACATTTTCAGCAGGAACCCCAAAGTCGTCGACCATTTTCAAAACGGCCGCGTTCATCATGGGAGGACCACAGAAATAAAACTCAATATCTTCTGGAGCATCGTGGTTGCCCAGGTACTGGTCAATCAAGGCTTGGTGAACAAAACCAACAAAACCGTCGCCTTCTTTGTCGTCCATGCTCTTTTTCGCCACCCAGTTGTCCTCAGGCAGGGGCTCAGAAAGCACCATGTTAAACGTGAAATTCGGAAACTCCTTTTCGA
>JBILEM010000141.1:0-4454 GCA_044352085.1 Schleiferiaceae bacterium | reverse complement strand
TTACGGATGTAGCTACCACAATGTCTCCGTTGCCGGTCAGGTTGACTTCCCCCCGGAATGCGTCACCGTAATTCTGCATGATGCTCGAAAGCCCCTCGTTGGCACCTCCATCGATTGCATTTGTATGGAAAAAGGTACTTCCAACCAAAGCAGAACCTTGCGCATTGAAACGCGTCACAAACAGATCGGTACCGTTGGAAAAGGGATATCCGTTTGGGGTGATGGACGAACCACCGCTGAACGTTGACATGGCCGCACCGGAAGTAATTGGAAAGTCCGGGGAGCTGGTCACGCCAAATACAATCAAATCGTTGTTGGAAACAATCATGGAGTGGGGTTGGTCGGCAAAACCTCCGCCGAGGTACGTGGAATACAACCGCTGCGTTCCGTTGGCGCTAAACTTGGTTATTCCTGCGTCGATGCTGTTGTTGGACCCCGGGGCGAAGGTGGGGTCGAAGGCGCCGGGGCTGGTGGGGTAGCCAGGATTAAAAACAATGCCCCCTCCATAAAGATTACCTTGGTCGTCGTAGGTGGCCGTGAACCCCCAGTTGTCCGCAGTAGAACCGCTGAACGAAGCAAAGATGAGTTTTGGGTCAATTACCAAAGGAATTTTTCGGTCGTATTTTCCCACTTGGAAACCAACGATGGTCGAATCCCCTTGAACGACCAATTCAAATGCAACTGGAACTTCTTTCGTGCCCTTTTCGCTTATCTGGTAGGCCCGAGGGGGTGTTTCCCAAAAAAAACCCAAAGGGGTTTCAATTCGAAGATTTCCATCGTTGTCCAATTCCACACGAGAGGCACCCGGATAGTGCCACCGAATGGAACCGGGATTGGCTCCCGGCGCAATGCGGTAGTCCACAGCCAAGTCGCCCGTAGAATCCCGGATCCAAGCGTCGATTCCCGGATACAGGTCGTGCTGAACAAACCCCGTCCATTCCGGTACCTGGGATTTCCAGCGTTCGGGGTTGTTTCCAACGAAGTAGTTTCTGGGAGAGGGGGACGTGCGGACTGCTTCCAAATCGCTGGATCCGGCGGTTCCCAAATGGGTACGATACACCGACCAAGCGGTTTTGGGCAAAGGGTGGGGGCCGCCGTGGGAATGATCTCCCCCCCAAAGCACCGCCCGAAAACCCGTCGGTTCCCAAAACAAAGCGCCATGTCCCAACGGAGTGACGGCCAGTGCCGGGTGGTCCCATTGGCCTTGGTTCGGTACGGCAATAAACTGGGCCTTGAGCGACGCCCCTCCGAGTACCAATCCGGCATACAGCATCCACGCCCGAACCAAGAGCAAGGTGCGGTTGCGGGAAGAGGCGGGAGGGGGTACCATGGATAAAAGTTACGTATTTTCAGCCAAAGCATGGACGAACCATTTTTGTCCCGTTCGGTCTTGTAGGGCAATCAAAAAGCGTTCCGAATCCTCTTTGCAACGCAGTTTCTTGCGAATTTGTTCCGGTTTTTCTGGAAAACCCAAGGAAAGAATGCTCCACCCCCCGCTCCAGTCGCCCTGGTAAGGTGGAAGTATTTGCTGAACGCTTAAAACGCGACCGGGCCATTCCGGGAGGCACCGGTGGGAGGTGTAAACGCCTTGGGTCCACTGCGAAAGTCCCAAAGCATGCGCGGCCGCGTCGCTGCACCGGCTGGCTTTCAAAGCAGCGTCCGGAAGGTAAACATAACCCTGGGCTTCGTTGGCTATCGGGGGTTTTTCGGTCCGGTCCCAGCGGAGCCATTCGAATGTTTCGGCATTCCACCGGGTGTGCACGGTGTACCGGTGGGGGGAGGGCAAAGGGTTCGGTGTGCGGTCGTTTTGGGAATCTTTCCGGTAGGTGATCCAAATTTCCTTCATTTCTCCGTCAACGGCAACAAAGACCAAGGCATCGGCGCCGGGGAACGATTTTTCTAGGGCATCGGGATCTGCCAGCGGGGAGGTTTTAATGAGCACCTGTCTGGCTTTTTGGGTCCACAGAGGCCAGCATTCTACCGGATGGGGCTCGCTGTGGTCCCAGCTCCAGCGTTGCCCACCAATAGCGCGTCGAGACGGATCGACCACAACGGCATCCCACTCTTTTTGTCGTTCCCACGGAAAGTCTTCGGCCTTGCCCAGCAAGGTGGTCCGGGACAGGTTTAACGTACGTTCGTGGTGGTGCAAAACACGCACCAGAGCAGGATTGGGTTCCATTCCTACTGCCTGTGCGCCAGCTGTTGCCAAGGCCCAGCCGTCAATACCTGAACCGGATGTGAGATCAGCCACATGGTGCAAAGGTCCACGTCCTTTAATCCATGCGGCTTTGGCCCTGGCCGTAGCCTCGGAGCTGGCTTGTTCTGCGTACGTCCTGGGAGCAAACCACAACGACGGATGCGCATGTAACGAAGGCCATTTTTTGCTTTGCCGTTGATACGCATCCCATTTGTGCAGCAACCAGGGGTTGGCTTTTGGCAGCTTGAGGGCCCATTCCTGTGCCGACCTATGGGGAAAGCGCTGGGTTTCGTTCCAAAAGTCCGCCCATTCCTGTTCCGTGGGGAAAGGAGCGTTTTCCCAGGTGCTGGAGGCCATCAGAGCGCAAAAGCGGTTTGCCCGCGAAAGACAAAATGCAAAATATTGGCTCCCATGCGCAATGCTTGAAGCCGAACTGCCGGCGGGTCGTTGTGGACATCGGGGTCTTCCCAGCCGTCGGACAAATCGGATTCGTGGGTGTACAAGACTACCATGCGGGTGCCGTCGTAAAGTGCCCACGCTTGCGGTGCTTTTCCGTCGTGTTCGTGGATTTTTGGGAGACCTCTAGGAAAGGGAAAAGGACCTTCGAAAAGGGGGTGGCGGTTCCCTAGAGCAACCCATTGCGCCCCAGGCCAAACCGTTTTCATGGCTTCGCGGATGTAGGGGTCCAATCCGTAGTTGTCGTCAATGTGCAGAAAGCCCCCTCGCTGCAGGTAGCTCCGGAGATTCTGGGCTTCAGCCGCGGAGAAAACGACGTTTCCGTGGCCGGTTAGATGCACCCAGTCGTACTGAAACAGGGTGGGACTGCCTATCGGCACACTTGCCGGATTCAGGTCTACCGCTACTCCGGCTTGGTCTTTGGCAAATTGGGCCAAATTTTTCAACGCCGTGGGGTTAGCATACCAATCTCCCCCGCCGCTGTATTCCAGTGTGGCTAATTTGGCAGTCGGCTGGGCGAGCAAGGAGGACTCCGTGGCAAAAAAGAGGCCAGCAAACAGCAGCACTGTGCCTTTCGGTGCGGTTAAACGAAATAGACGCATGGGTGTCAAATTTAAGCCGAAAGAAATTGTAAATTCGGCCTTCTGAAAGTATCCATATGCATTTGACTTTACGCGCTTTGAAGCTGGGTTTGGGACTGTTGGTCGGATTGGTTTCCGTTACCGCAGGTGCGCAAACCACCACCACGTCGGCTACCCACGCCGGAAATGGATTGCAGGTATCTGCGGCACCCGCCAACGTAACTACCGCGACGGCAACTACTTGTTTGGATTCCTTGGTGGTGCAAATTCCCGCCAACCGGTATGTGTACGGGGTGAGCGTGCAATACAGCATAGTCGCTTTGGGCCAGTCTTGGCGGTCCGAACAGCGTTCGTACCTGCGTTGCCGCACAACCGGTCTTAGCGAGGGGGCCGTAGCCGTAGGTGTGGGAAATCAAGCGGGGATTCAACCCTACAACCGCACGGGATTGACACTGGCCAATGGAACCACGGTTTCCGGTCGGCTGGTTTTTGAGTTGCGTGCGTTTCGTACTTGGACGCCCCCGGGTCAAGGAATTCCAACCTGCGACACCACCGTTCAAAAGGTGGTAAAAGGCACGTGGACCGTAACGGTAACCCACGGACCCGTTCCAACGTGTTTCCCCCCGTCAAATGGAACGGCCGCTTGGGCGTTGACCAACCGGGCCAAGTTGCAGTGGACCGGAGGCGGTGCCCCCCATGCACAAGTGAAAGTGGGTGCGGTCGGATTTGTGCCAACAGCAACTGGAACCCTGTTTCAGGCCCTTGGGAACACGTCCCGCGTGGTAACGGGATTGTCCGCGGGTACCAGCTACGAGTTTTACGTCCGAGACAGCTGCGGCGCTGGAAATGTGAGTCTTTGGGCAGGCCCGTACGCCTTTTCAACAGCCTGTGGTCTGTTGAATGCACCGGCAGTGGAGCCCTTTACGACCTGGACCACAGGGGTCGGCGCATTGAATGCCGGAGCCGCATTGCCGGCAGGTACCTGTTGGTCTACTGCACCGCTACACACGGGGGCTACCAATGGTCCGTTTGCTTGGTCCCCGCGCACGGGGCCAACCTCCCAAGCGACAACGGGTCCAGCGGTGGACAAAACGTCGGGAACAGCAACGGGCACTTTTGTTTATGTTGAAAGTGCCTTGGGAGCCTATCAAAGTGTTGCGCAATTGCTTTCGCCCCTGTTCAATGTAAGTTCGTTAACTACGCCGTCCTTGCGGTTTGCT
>JBILEM010000140.1:0-4463 GCA_044352085.1 Schleiferiaceae bacterium | reverse complement strand
GCGCCCTGCACGCGGTCCGGCACGGACTAATCTTGCAACTCCTGGGGCTGTATTTTGACCATTCCGCCCCCAATACGGCGGCCTGCCCCTTTCTGAGGGACCAAGAAACCGTCCGCAAGCTGAAAGACGCCAAGGAACACCTCCTGCGCGACGTCTTCAACCCCCCTACCTTAAAGGAGCTGTCCAAACAACACGGGCTCAACGAATACCAGCTCAAAGTCGGATTCAAAGAGATTTACGGAAGCACCGTTTACGGCTATGTGATGGACGCCAAGTTGCAGAAGTCCCGCCTATTGCTGGACTCCGGCCGCTATTCCGTGAACGAAGTCGCCTTCCAAATCGGATACCAGAACCCCAGCCACTTCATTGCGGCATTCAAAAAGAAATTTGGGACCACGCCGAAAAAGTACACGGCGTCGCGGGGGCTGTAAAAACCATTTTGTGGGCGCATGCGCGTCCGGAAGCAGGAACGTGGGCGGCTACCCGGCTGCCTCTAACGTTCGGTTACTTCCGCTTGACCGGTCCCGGAACCTGAACCGGAGCAAACGAAACCCCTTCCGGTAAGGCCAAAGGCTCCGCAACGCCCGGCTCTACCGTACTGCGCTCTACGTGGATGCGGTACGACGACCCGTCGGGCAGTTTTTGGACCAAATCCACCCCAATCGGCATATGGACGATTCCGGAAGGCAATCCATTGAGCACCTGATTGCCCGTGCGGTAATTGGCTTTGGTGGGAAGGTGCCAAGCGGGATCCGTGCAGCCCACCGATTCGATTTGCATGCCGTTGCCCAAAACCAAGAGCCCCAGCAGCGAAACACAGGGCGTGCCGTTTTCTTCTTCTTTCAATTCGGACTTCTTCAGTTCTCCGGCCAATGCCCAGTTATCCGGCTCAGTGAGCGATACCCCGGACTTTGCTCCAGGTGCAAAGGCATAGGCCCGCTTGTCCTTGGCCAGGTAGATCAATTCGGACCCCACACTGGTGCCGTAGAAAAACTCCGTTTTCACGTCATCGCCCGAAAAAGTGAGCCGCATGGACTGCGGAAAAGCCTGGAGCATTGCCGCAGGCAGCGTGGAATCCGGCATAAGCAAATACGTGACCGCACCTTGAAACTCGACGGCCTCCTGGCCCTTTGCGCTCATTCCCAGCGCCAAAGCGAGCACTCCCGCGAGCGCTTTTCCTATCCAATTCATACGCTCAAGTTACGGAACGAAGGCGCACATCGTTTACCTTGCAGCGCTAAATCTGCTTTAAAATGACCAAACGTTTTGTACTGCGCCTTGCTGTGGTGGCTCTTGCGGCCTGCAGCGGATGGACCGCGACCGCCCAAACCAAAGGAGGAAGTGGAGCGTCGCTTCCTGATAATCTGTTGGAAAACATGAAGTTCCGGAACATCGGTCCGGCGGGAATGAGCGGACGGGTTACCGCCATCGACGTGGATCCGGTACACCCGGAAGTGATCTATGTGGGTTCAGCGTCGGGCGGTTTGTGGAAAAGCACCAACGCGGGCCAAAGCTGGCAGTCCATTTGGGACGACCAACCCAATGCCTCCATTGGCGCCGTCAAGGTGGACCCCAGCAATCCCGACGTAATTTGGGTGGGCACCGGCGAGGGCAACCCCCGGAACTCCCAGAGCATTGGAGACGGTCTGTTCCGCAGTTTGGACGCCGGACGCACCTGGCAACGCATGGGCTTGGAAAAAACCAAGGGCATTCACCGCATTGTGGTGGACCCGCGCAACTCCCAAAACGTCTTTGTGGCCGCCATCGGCTTGGCCTACGGGGACACCGAGGACCGCGGCGTTTACCGCACCCAAGACGGCGGTAAAAGCTGGAAAAAAGTCCTGTACACCAACAACCGCAGCGGAGCCGCAGACCTGGTCATGGACCCGCAAAATCCGAACAAGTTGTTTGCTGCCATGTGGGAATACCGCCGGTGGCCGTGGCTTTTCAAAAGCGGCGGGCCCGGCAGCGGTTTGTACGTCACCCACGACGGCGGAGACACCTGGGTCAAGCGCACAGACAAAGACGGGTTGCCCGCCGGAGACCTGGGACGCATGGGACTTGCCGTATCCCGGACCCACCCCAATATTGTGTATGCGTTGGTCGAAAACAAAGAGAAAAATGCCCTGTACCGCAGCCAAGACGGCGGCGTGAAGTGGACGCGGATTTCCGACGAAGAAGAAATTGGCAACCGCCCCTTCTACTACTCCGAAATCTACGTCGACCCGTTCCGGGAGAACACCGTGTATTCGTTGTGGACCCTGGTGACCAAGTCCGAAGACGGGGGCCGCACCTGGAAAACCATTGCTCCGTACAACAATATCCACCCCGACCACCACGCGTTCTGGGCCAGCCCCACCGTTCCCGGCTACCTGATTGAAGGCAACGACGGCGGTTTGAACATCTCCCACGACGGTGGATCGACCTGGCGTTTTGTCGAAAACCTGCCCCTGGCGCAATTCTACCACATCCGGGTGGACAACGCACTGCCCTACAACGTCTACGGAGGCATGCAAGACAACGGATCGTGGCGCGGTCCGGCCTACACCTTCAAAGACGCCGGCATCGGCAACACCGAATGGCAAGAGCTGTACTTTGGCGACGGATTCGACGTCGTTCCGCACCCCACGGACCCCAACACGGCCTACGCCATGGCCCAAGAGGGCTACTTGGGACGGGTGGACCTCTCCACCGGGCATGCGGACTTTATCAAGCCGGTGCATCCCGAAGGCAAAAACCTGCGCTTCCACTGGAACGCGGCCATTGCCCAGGATCCCTTTGCCCCGGATGCCATTTACTACGGCTCGCAGTACGTGCACTTTAGCCCCGACCGCGGCCAGAGCTGGCAAATCATTTCCCCGGACCTGACCACCAACAACCCCGAGAAACACAAGGCGCTGGAAAGCGGCGGACTCACCTGGGACGTAACCGGTGCCGAAAACCACACCTGCCTGCTGGCCATTTCCCCGTCGCCCTTGGAAAAAGGGACGCTTTGGACGGGGTCCGACGACGGCCAGGTCCACATCACCCGCGACGGCGGAAAAACCTGGACGCTGTGCACCCCCCGGATGGCCGGAATGCCCAGCGGGGCGTGGGTTCCTCATATCCACGCCGGCACGCACCAAGCGGGAGAAGCGTGGGTGGTTGTGAACCACTACCGCCAAAACGACTTTGCCCCGTACCTCTTTTACACCGCGGACTACGGAAAAACGTGGAAAAACCTGACCCCTGCCGCCAGCGGGGTCCAAGGCCACACCCTGAGCGTGGTACAAGACAACGACGCTCCCAACTTGCTTTATCTGGGCACCGAAACCGGCCTGTACGTGAGCGCCAACAAAGGGCAGAGCTGGCAAAAATGGAAGGGCGTGCCCACCATGCCGGTGCAGGACATGGCCCTGCAACCGCGGGAAAAGGACTTGGTCCTGGGCACATTTGGCCGGGCGGCGTGGATTTTGGATGACTTGGAACCCCTGCGTGCTTGGGTGAAGCAGCAAGGAGCGCCCGCAAAGCGCACCCTGACCGCCTTTGCGATCCCCACGGCCTACCACGCCATCTACGCAGAGTCCGACGGCATCCGTTTCCAAGGCGACGCCATGTTCAAGGGGCAAAACCGCAGCCGCGGTGCCCGGATGAGCCTCTACGTGGTACGCGACACCGCAGACAAGGCCCTGAAAAAGGAAAATTACATTCGGGCAACCGTCTATGGAGCAGACGGCGCCAAAGTGCGGACCATCGCCCGCAAAGCCCCCGAAGAAAGCGGCCTTATTCGCTGGAACTGGGACCTGCGCGCCGCCGGCGTGGAGTCTCCTTCGTTGGAAAAACGCGAACGCGAAGACGGTTCCGACCCGTGGGGAGGGGCCATGGTTCGCCCCGGAACCTACAAAGTGGTGTTCCAGTACGGTACGCACAAAGACTCTGCCCAGGTGCAAGTGCTGGACGACCCGCGCGTCCGCACCACCGCAGCGGATTGGACGGCCTACACCGACTTTTACACGGCCTACCAGGCCCAAACCAAGCGCATGACCACCGCCGTGGAGCAACTTCGGCTGGCCAAGGAGCAGATGGCCCGCATGGAGACCCTCTTGGGCGCTGCCACGGATACCGCCGCTACCAAGCCGTTGAAAAAAGCCCTGAAAGCAGCCAAGGACAGCCTGGAAGTGCAGCGTTTGGACCTCTACGGAAAGGAAAACCAAAAAGGCTACTACGAACAGCCCCAAACCTGGTCCAGCCAAGCAGGCACCTTGGGCGGGTACGTGTGGAGCCTGCGCGGCGCACCGTCGCCCAACACGATGAATCAGTTTAAGTTGTACCAGGAGCAGACCGAGCGCCGCATCCAGAACATCAACGCGTTCATCGCGACGGACTGGCAGCCCCTGGCCAAATTGTGGAACGACACTCCGGTGCTTTGGCTCAAGGCCCTGGAACCGGTGAAGTAAGCGTTTATTTTTGAGTGTTGAGCCCCC
>JBILEM010000139.1:0-4517 GCA_044352085.1 Schleiferiaceae bacterium | reverse complement strand
GCCACCAAGGCCTCCGTGGGCTCACCGCGTTCCGTGAACAGGCCGTACCACGAGGAGGTGGTCTCCTGTTTTTGGCCCCACAAGAATACATAGGATCCCATGCAGGCGGCTTCGCTCAAAATTTTCTCGGTAAACCGACGGCCGTAGGATTCGGCTTTCTGGGTGCTGGACTGCTCCAGCGGCGCGCCCCACGGGGCTTTGGCCACTTCCCAGTGTCCGTTGGGACCCCATTCCGTCACCATGTACCCGCGGTCCCATCCGTATTTCTTGAGCATTCCGGGCAGCCGGTCAATGTCCGCATACGTGTTCACGGAGTAAAAATCGATGCTCGGGCAGCGGGTTTTGATCAAATAGACCTCGTTGCTGTCCAAGCCCGCGGTCACGGTGGTGGTGGGGTGGTGGGGGTCCAATTCGTGGATCATTTTGGCGATGTCCTCCACGGCATACCACACGTCGGTGTTGGTGTAAAACAGGTCGACTTCGTTCCCGACGCCCCAGCAGAGCAAGGCGGGGTGGTCTTTCAGGCGCAAAATGGCCTGTTTGAAGTTTTCTTTTTGGGCGGCCACGCGGTCGGCGTTGCTGTAGTCAAAACCGTGGCGCTCGTGCTGCAGCCAGAGGCCCATCATCACGGTGAGGCCGTGCTTTTGGGCGTCGTCCAGAATGCGTTCGGCGTCTTCCAGGCCCCAGGTCCGCAGGGAGTTGCCCCCCAGCTTCACGATTTGGTCCATGTGGACGGACCCACCCGCCCCGTTGACGTAGTACGGCTTTCCGCCGCGCATTACTTGCCAGCCTCCGTTGGGTGTGGGTTGGACACTTGTTGGCACAGGTTGTGCCCCCATAATGCCCGCCAGCACCACCCCCAGCCCGAACAAAAGGGGCCGAATCCGGTTATTCAGAAACGACTCTTTGCGTGCCGAAGCACCCCGAAAAGCCGCATGTTTCGTACAGTTTTGCATGATTCTTTTAAAAATCTTGGGGCAAGTTATGGTAACTTTAACAATTTCTTATTAGTTTCGTTGCAGAGTTTTTGTAAATTTTACCATTATTCAAAACCGCTTTTCAAAACCTAAACCCTTTAACCCTCATTAAATATAACCAATCCCATGAAGCAAATTCTTACTTCTGCTCTGGCGGTATGTGCCATCACTTTGGCGGCACAAACCACCAACGTCACCTTCCAGGTGAACATGAACGACTACACCGGTTCCTTCACCACGCCGGAAGTCAACGGTACCTTTAACAGCTGGTGCGGCAACTGCAACGCCATGTCCGACGCCGACGGAGACGGCATTTGGACCGTAACCCTGCCTTTGGCTACCGGTTCGTCTATCGAATACAAGTTCTCGCACGACAACTGGGGCGGTCAAGAGCAAAACAACCCCACGGCACCTTGCACCAACGGCAACACCCAATACACCAACCGTGTTTTGGTGGTTCCTGCTGCAGCCGTGACGTTGCCCGCGGTATGCTGGGGTTCTTGCGATCCTTGCGCCGGACAACCTTCAACTGCAAACATCACGTTCCGCGTGGACATGAGCGAATTCACCGGCACCTACACCACGCCTGAAGTAAACGGTACTTTCAACGGCTGGTGCGGCAACTGCACGCCTTTGACCGACGCCGACACCAACGACGTTTGGGAGCGCACCATCAACTTGAACATTGGAGACACCATTGAGTACAAGTTCAGCGCTGACAACTGGGGCGTCCAAGAGCAAAACGACCCCAACGCTCCTTGCACCAACGGCAACGCCACCTACACCAACCGCGTGTGGATCGTAACCGGTGACACCACCCTGCCTGCTGTTTGCTGGGCGTCTTGCTACGTATGTGGCTTGGGCACCGACGAAAACGCTACGGCCTTGTTCACTTTGACTCCCAACCCCAGCTCCGACGTGGCCCTATTGAACGCCGTTGAGGCGGGCACCATCGAAATCGTGAACGTTGCTGGTGCAGTGGTAGCACGTCAGGCTGTAGTAGCCGGTGACAACCGCATCGAAACGTCTGTTTTGGCCAACGGCATCTACACCGTGCGCTGGACCAACGGACGCGAGGTTTCTGCCATGCGTTTGGCGGTACGTCACTAAAAAACAAAACCGGTAGCGGTTCCTGCGGAACCGCTACCGGATCTTTTCTTTTTGTGTGTGTTTGTGGAACAAACCCTTGCGCAGCATCGCGCTGCCAAGGGGTTTTCTTTTGCACGCAAGTGGCAACGTCTTAGGACCCGTAAAGGCCCCAAGAACCGTCCCGAAAAAGACTACCCGCGGTTACTGACCGCTCTGCAAGCGCACCAACGCATCCATCACCGCCTCGGCCTCCGCGCGTTTCTTGTCCGACGCTGCCCGATCGCGGGTGGATAGGTCAAAACTCTCTTTCATCAAAGCGTCGTACTGCGCACGCAATACGTCGGCTTCGGATTTTTTCTTGAATGGCCACATGCCGTTTTAACGCACGGACGGCCCAAAAGTTTGAACGAAAAACGTACATTTCCACCCATGAACAAAACCGCAACCTCCTTGGCTACTTTGGTCTCCGTCTTTTTCTTTTGGGGCTTTGTAGCGGCCAGCAACGGCATTTTGATTCCCGTTTTCAAAGAAAAACTCCAGCTGGAGCAGTGGCAGAGCCAAATGATTGCCTTTGCCTTTTACGTGGCGTACACTGTTGGATCCTTGCTCTACATGGGACTTTCCCGGGTGGCGGGCCGGGATTTGATTGGACAATGGGGCTACGCCCGGGCCCTGTCTTACGGCCTGTTGGTCAGTGCCTTGGGCACCTTGTTGTTTATCCCCGCGGCCAACACCGCGTCGTTTCCCCTTCTGCTGAGCGGTCTGATCGTGGTCGGGCTGGGCTTTAGCCTGCAACAAACGGTGGCCAATCCCTTGGCCATTGCCTTGGGCTCGCCGGAAACCGGTTCCATGCGTTTGAGCTTGGCCGGTGGCATCAACAACGTAGGCACCACCGTCGGTCCGCTGCTGGTCAGCTTTGCCATCTTTGGCAGCGCCGGGCAATCCACCACCTCGGCCTTGGACATTTCCTCGGTTCAGGTGCCCTACCTGGCCCTGGGAGCGCTTTTTGTCCTCTTTGCCATCGTCTTTTGGAAGATGGACCTGGGCAAGCCCCACGCGGAAACCGAGGCCGAATCCCAAGCGGAAGACGCCCACCGCAGCATTTACACCTACCCCCAGGTGTGGATGGGCATGGTCGCCATTTTCTTGTACGTCGGGGTGGAGGTGGCCACCGCAGACAACTTGCCGGAATACCTCAAGCAGTACCAAGGCGTGTCCCTCCAAGGCATTGCGCCCTACATTTCGCTCTACTGGGCCAGTTTGATGATTGGCCGCTGGACTTCTTCGTCCGGTGCGTTGGGGCTGAAAGGGGTGCAACGCCAAGTGGCGCGCTGGATCCTCCCCGCTGCCGCCTTTGGCCTCTTCTTCGCGGTGAACACCCTGGGCGGATACGACCCCGGTCGTTTCTTGCCGTATTTGGCCGCTGTTGCCGTCCTTATTCTGGCCGACTGGGCCACCAACGGCAATCCCGCCAAGCAGTTGCTGTTGTACAGCCTCTTGGGCGCCGGCGCATTGGCCGTGGGCATGCTGGCCGAAGGTCCCCTCGCCGTTTACGCCTTTTTGTCCGTCGGTCTGTTCAGCTCCACCCTGTGGCCCTGCATTTTCACCTTGGCCATCGCCGGGATGGGCAGCAAAACCTCTTTGGTTTCCAACGCCTTGGTCATGATGATCATGGGCGGAGGCATCGTCAGTTTGACGCAGGGGGCTTTGGCGCACGACGGCTTGCTGGGCATTCGCTATTCTTTCTTGATTGGCGTGGCGTGTTTTGCTTACTTGGCTTTCTACGCGTGGAGCGTGGGCAACGAACTCCGCCGCCGCGGGGTTGCCCTGGACGGTTCCGCCGCGGGAGGGCACTGAACGCCTGCGTAAAAATACCTCCCTCCTTTTTTCTTGACCCCCTTGGTGCCGCCAAGGGGGTTTTTTCATAGGCATCGCAGCCGTTTGTACCTTGCTCCCATGCGTTTTCTTACCCTTTGTGCTGCCGCGGCACTGGCGGCGGCCTGCGGCCGCCGCCTCGAGCCCCTCGCCTCCCCCAACGAAGCCCTTTCCGTCTCCCTGAATGCGGAAGACAGCCTCACCTACACCGTCGTGTACCGCGGAGATACCCTGCTGGAACCGTCGGCCGTTCGCCTTAACCTCTTGCTGCACCGCGCCGGACAGCCCGACCAGCCCCTGGCCCTGGGCCCGGGAACCCTTCGCCGCGTGCAAGACAGCGTCGTGGACGAAACCTACACCCTTCCCTGGGGCGAAGTAAGGGAAATCCACCACGTCGGGAAGCGACGGCGCCTCCACCTGGAGACCGACGGAATGCCCTGGTACCTGGACCTCCACGTCACCGACGAAGGCTGGGGCATCCGCACCGGCTGGCCCCTCTGGGACGGCGTAGACAGCGTCACCGTCGTGTCCGAGCACACCGACTACCGCCTCGTCGGCAACCCCACCGCCTTCTGG
>JBILEM010000138.1:0-4576 GCA_044352085.1 Schleiferiaceae bacterium | reverse complement strand
AAGAAATGGGCGGAAAACGCGGCGTCATGCACTACTTGCACCGCGTGGCCATCCAAGGCCATCCCGACGCCGTTCAGGCGTTGACGGGCCGCTACATTCCCGGTGCCGCGCGCCCCGAAGCCCAGCCCCACTTGTTCCGCCAGCATTTTGAAGACCTGCGGATTGGAGACACCGTGACCACAGGCAAGCACTTGGTCACCCTGCAAGACATCGAAGATTTTGCGGAGTTGAGCGGGGACAAATTCTACGCGCACATGGACGCCTCGTCGCTGGAAGGGACCATTTTCACCGGCCGCGTGGCCCACGGGTATTTTATCTTGAGCCGGGCTGCAGGGTTGTTTGTGGACCCGCCAAAAGGCCCCGTTTTGCTGAATTACGGCATCGAATACTGCCGGTTCACCAAACCGGTGTACCCCGGGACCACGATTGGCGTGCGGTTTACGGTTCAGGAAAAAGTCGACCAAGAAAAACGGTCTGCCGAAGATGTTGCCAAGGGCATTGTGAAGTTTTACGTGGAAGTGTACGACGACCAAGACGACGTCGTGGCGGTGGCCGTGATTCTGACCATGGTGAAAAAACGCGTGGATGCCTAGTCCGTTTATCCGAGCGGAGTTTGCGTTGCCGGAAGGGGCCTATGCGGTGCTCTTTTTAAGCGAACGCTCGCTGGATCAGCCGGACTACGACGCCATGGACGCCCAGACCCTGGCTGCGGTAGAGGGACTATCCGGGTACCTGGGGTATGAAATGGTCCGCAACGGAGAGTCGGCTATTTTTATCAGCTACTGGAAGAACCGCGCGGCGGTGGATGCGTGGAAGCACCATTCCTTGCACAGGGAGGCCAAAGCGCAAGGACGGGCCGTTTGGTACGATGCCTACCGATCCATCGTCTGCAAGGTGGAAGAGTCGTCGGTTTTTCGGCGCGCGTTGGGCGGGTAGCCGCCAGTGGGAGGTGACGTTCGGTTTTTGGTAAGCCCCACGGACCCTTTGACCCCCCCCATCCCAAGCGTCTGAATTACCTTTGCGTCATGAATGACGCAGTTCTCGCAGGCGGCGTGACCACGGAAGTGGCCCACGGCATTGCCACCGTTACTTTTTTTCATCCCCTAAGCAACTCCTTGCCCGGCAAAGTATTGTCGGCGCTGGTAGACGCCATTCGCCACGCCGGACAAAACCCCGACGTTCGGGTGGTGGTGCTGCAAAGTGCTGGGGAGAAAGTGTTCTGCGGCGGCGCCAGTTTTGACGAACTGAGCACCATAGAGGACACGTCCACCGGCGACCGCTTTTTCATGGGATTTGCCAACGTCATCAATGCCTTGCGAACCTGCCCCAAATTGGTGATCGGACGCGTACAGGGCAAGGCCGTGGGCGGAGGTGTTGGCTTGGCTTCGTCGGTAGACTACTGCTTGGCCCACCGGTCGGCGTCGGTCAAATTGAGCGAATTGGCGGTTGGCATTGGGCCGTTTGTGGTGGGTCCGGCCGTGGAGCGGAAAGTGGGATTGAGCGGAATGAGCCAGTTGGCCATTGACGCAACGGCGTTCCGATCTGCAGACTGGGCGGAAACCCACGGCTTGTACGCGGGGGTGTTTGACACCTTGGAAGAATTGGACGCAGCCGTGAACGCCTTGGCGACCCGCCTGGCCCAGTCCAGCCCGGAGGCCATGGCCGACTTGAAACGGGTGCTATGGCAAGGCACGGAGCATTGGGACACCTTGCTGCCGGAACGCGCTGCCATCAGCGGACGTTTGGTCCTCAGCGACTTTACCAAGAACGCCATTCAATCCTTCAAACAGAAGAGCTGAATGAAGCGGGCGCGCTGGATGCTGATCGTTTGGTGGTTGGTGGCCTCACCCTCGGTGTGGGCGCAAAATACCGAACCCACCGTTTCGGTGTTGCCCGCGGCCCAGTCCCCCTGGAAGTATTCCGGCTTGTACAGCGTTTCCGGCAACCAAACCGCGCTTCGGAACTGGAATGCCGGCGGCCAAAGCAGCCTAAACATAGGGGTGGTGCTTCGGCAGCAGCTCAAGTACAGCCGTGACCGCCTGTCCGTGCACCAACTGTTGGATGTCAACTACGCCGGCAACTACCAAGGGGCCTTGTTCATCAAGACCGACGACAAATTGGAATACAACCTGCGGGTGGACCACGAGACCAAAAAAGTATCGGAGTACACCTTTTCCGCATTTGGCAGCTTGAAAACCCAGTCCTTCGATGGTTTCAGCAAGCCCACAGATCCGGACAGCGCTTACATTTCGCGTTTTTTGGCCCCTGGCTACGGTCTGACGGGCTTTGGAATGACATTCAAACGCCGCGGGTTGGAGTGCTATTTGTCTCCCATAACAGGCAAAATGACGGTGGTCAACGACGCCCGGTTGCGGGAGGCGGGGGCCTTTGGAGTAACCCCTGGGGAGACCTTTCGTTCCGAAGTAGGAGCCTATTGCAATTTCCGTTACAAAAAGGAATTTGCTCCCGCCTTGAAGCTGGATGCCCGCATCGACCTCTATTCCAACTACCTACAGAACCCCCTTTGGATCGACGTCAATGCCGATGTTTTGGTCTTGATTCGCGCGACGTCCTTTTTAACCGTAACCACCCGGGTACAGAGCATCTACGACCGGGATATTCTGGTGAGGGACAGCAACGAAGACGGTAAATTGGATGCCTCGGGCGTTCAATGGAAGCAATTGCTGGGCGTCGGGCTATCTTACACCTTGGGAGCAAAGAAATTATGAAGAAAAAAGTCGAAAATCCGCTCTTGCAAGCCTACCGGCACATGGTCACGGCCAAGGCCTTGGCGGAGCTGTACGAAGCCAACCGCGAGGTAACCTCCACGTACGTGCACGCTACGGCCCGGGGTCACGAAGCCATTCAAATTGCGTTGGGCCAACTTTTGAGCGCGCACGACTTTGTCTATCCGTATTACCGGGACGACGCCTTGTTGCTGGCGATTGGGATGACGCCGTACGACTTGATGTTGCAGCTTTTGGCCAAACGGGACGACCCCTTTTCCGGAGGGCGAACGTACTACAGCCACCCGTCGTTGAACGACGCGGACAAGCCCAAGATTCCCCATCAATCCAGCGCCACCGGTATGCAAGCCATTCCAGCTGCCGGGGCGGCCATGGGCATTCAATACAAAGAGCAAATGGGCCTCCTCACGGACGAGGAAGCTGCCGCTCGTCCCATTTCGGTGTGTTCCATTGGGGACGCCGCCATGACCGAAGGCGAAGTGGCCGAAGCACTCCAAATGGCTGCCTTGAAGCAGTTCCCCCTTTTGGTGGTGGTGCAAGACAACGGCTGGGATATTTCCGCCAATGCCGCAGAAACCCGTGCCCAAAACGCCGCTGAATACGCTGCCGGCTTCAAGGGAATTCGGGTGTTGAGTGTGGACGGCTCCGATTATTCGGCCTGCCGGCACGCCTTGCAGGATGCCTTGCGCGTCATGCGGGATTCCCGCCAACCCCATCTGATTCACGCCCGGGTCCCCTTGTTGAACCACCACACCTCCGGGGTGCGCAAAGAATGGTACCGGGACGATTTGGAAGAACACGCCAAGCGCGACCCGTTGCCCAAGCTCCGCACCTTTTTATTGGACAACGGGTTTCTGCCCGCCGAGTTGGACGCGGTGATCGCCGACGCTGAGGTTTTGGTTGCGCAAGACTACCAACGGGCCTTGGCTGCAGAGGATCCCCGCCCCGAAGACCTGTTGACCCACGCCATAGCACCCACCCCGGTGCAAGTGGAGCAAGGCGACCGCACCCCCGCCGGCAAAGAGCGCACCGTCATGGTAGACAGCGCCTTGTTTGCCCTGCGGGAGATTTTGGAAACGCATCCCGAAGCCCTGCTCTACGGACAAGACGTTGGCCGCCGTTTGGGAGGCGTTTTTAGGGAAGCTGCGACCTTGGCCCAACAGTTTGGGGATCATCGCGTATTCAACACGCCCATTCAAGAAGCTTTTATTATTGGGAGCACCGTGGGGATGGCGGCCGCTGGGCTGAAACCGATTGTGGAAGTCCAATTTGCGGACTACATCTGGCCGGGCTTGAACCAACTCTTTACAGAGCTTTCCCGCAGCTATTATTTGTCCAACGGCAAATGGCCTGCCAGCGCGGTCATTCGCGTCCCCATTGGCGCGTACGGCAGCGGAGGGCCCTACCACAGCTCGAGTGTGGAAAGCATTGTGACCAACATTGTGGGAATCAAGGTGGCCTACCCCTCCAACGGCGCAGACCTAAAAGGCCTCCTGAAGGCCGCCTACTTGGACCCGAACCCCGTATTGATGTTGGAGCATAAAGGCCTTTACTGGAGTAAAATAAAAGGCACCGAAGGAGCCAAGACCGTTGAACCCTCGGAAGACTACGTCCTTCCCTTTGGCGTGGGCCGGGTGGTTTTGGAAGCGGAGCCTACCCCCGGCGAGGCCACGGCCGTTGTGGTGACCTACGGCATGGGGGTTTACTGGAGTTTAGCCGCCGCGGAACAGTGGCCCGGCCGCGTGGAAGTCATCGACCTCCGCACCTTGGCCCCCTGGGACGAAGAGCTGGTAGCCGCACGGGTAGAAGCCCACGGCCGTTGTTTGGTG
>JBILEM010000137.1:0-4590 GCA_044352085.1 Schleiferiaceae bacterium | reverse complement strand
GTAGTACTCCACGTAGGTAAAGCCATTGGCCAGGGTAAAGGCCAGCTGCGTGATGGGGTTGGCACCTGCTTCGGCAATGTGGTAGCCGGAAATGGATACCGAATAGAAATTGCGGACCTGGTGCCGGATGAAATACTCTTGTACGTCGCCCATCAAACGCAACGCAAATTCGGTCGAGAAAATGCAGGTGTTTTGGGCTTGGTCTTCTTTGAGGATGTCCGCTTGCACGGTACCCCGGACGGTGGAAAGGGCCTCGGCTTTCAACCGGCCGTACACCTCGGCGGGGAGCACTTCGTCGCCGGTAACGCCCAGCAGGAGCAATCCCAGTCCGTCGTTGCCTTCGGGCAAATCGCCGTGGTACTGCGGACGGGTTAGACCTTGCGCCTCGTATTTGGCGTGCAAGATCTTCTCGACGTCGCCCTCCAAGCCGTTGGCGCGGATGTACTTTTCGCAGGTTTGGTCAATGGCCGCATTCAAGAAAAAGCTCAGCAGCATAGGTGCCGGACCGTTGATGGTCATGGACACCGAGGTAGACGGGTTGCACAAATCGAACCCGCTGTAGAGTTTTTTGGCGTCGTCCAGGCAGCAAATACTCACCCCTGCGTTGCCGATTTTGCCATAAATGTCAGGTCGACGGCCGGGATCGTTTCCGTACAAGGTCACGGAGTCAAAGGCCGTTGACAAACGCTTGGCGGGCATGCCCAGGGAAACGTAGTGGAACCGCTTGTTGGTGCGTTCTGGACCGCCCTCTCCGGCGAACATGCGGGTGGGGTCCTCGCCTTCGCGCTTGAACGGGAAAAGTCCAGCGGTATAAGGGAATTCTCCGGGAACATTTTCTTGGAGCATCCACCGCAGTAGGTCGCCCCATCCTTGGTACGACGGGGTTACCACCCGTGGAATGCGCTGCTGGGAAAGGGAAAGCGTGTGCGTGGGGACCTCAATGGCCTTGCCGCGCACGTGGTACACGTAATTCTCCGCCTTGTACTTTTCCCGTACTTCCGGCCACGCCATCAGAGCGTCCCACAGGTGCGGATCCAAGTCGCGCTTTTTGCGGTCCATTTCTTCTTGGACGCCCTTGATCAGTCGGTCCGCGTCTTCCATTCGGGACGAACGGAGGACTTCGATGGTGCCGTGGAGGGCATAGAGCTGGTCCGCTACTGCCGCTTGTTCCTGCACCCAGCGGTCGTAGGCGCGGTTGTTTTCGGAAATTTCAGACAAATAACGCGTGCGGTGCGGCGGAATGACGTAGATCTTTTCCGACTGTTCCTCCGTTAGGGCCAAGTGCGAAGCCAGTTCCGAGCGACCGGACTTTTGGGCCACCGCGGCCATGACGGCCACGTAGAGCCGGTTGGTTCCGGGGTCGTTGAATTGGCTGGCCATGGTGCCGTATACCGGCATATCCTCCAACGAATCCTCCCACCGGTTGTGGTTGCGCTGCACCTGTTTTTTTACGTCGCGAATGGCATCCAGGGCACCGCGTTTGTCGAATTTGTTCAGCGCAATAAGGTCGGCAAAATCCAGCATGTCGATTTTCTCCAACTGGGTCGCTGCGCCGTATTCCGGCGTCATGACGTACAAAGAAACCGTGCTGTGCTCCAAAATTTCGGTGTCGGACTGGCCAATGCCGCTGGTTTCCAAAATCACCAGGTCGTACCCGGCCGCTTGCACAATCTGGACGGCTTCGGACACGTGTTTGCTGAGTGCCAAATTGCTTTGGCGGGTGGCCAGAGACCGCATAAACACGTTTTTATGCTTGATGGCATTCATCCGAATGCGGTCGCCCAGCAGAGCCCCACCGGTTTTGCGCTTGGAGGGATCCACGCTGATCACCGCTAATTTTTTCTCGGGGAAATCGGTGGTAAAACGGCGAACCAATTCGTCCACCAACGAGGATTTTCCTGCACCGCCGGTTCCGGTGATGCCCAATACCGGAGCCCCGTTTGCCAAAGCACGCTCCGCAACTTGACTGCGCACCTGGGCATACACGTCGGCGTAATTTTCCGCACAGGAAATCAACCGCGCAACGGCCCCCGGCGCGTCGGTGTTAAGGTTATCAAATTCGGTGGTCAATTCGTTCCCCAACGGAAAATCGGACTTCTCCAACAGGTCGTTGATCATGCCCTGCAATCCCATGGCTCGGCCGTCGTCCGGGTGGTAAATGCGGCAAATACCATACCCTTGGAGTTCTGCAATTTCTGCGGGAAGTATGGTTCCGCCGCCGCCGCCGAAGATCCGAATGTGGCCCGCTCCTTTTTCTTGGAGCAGGTCGTACATGTACTTGAAATACTCGTTGTGCCCCCCCTGGTACGACGTCATGGCAATGGCATTGGCGTCTTCCTGGATGGCTGTATTGACCACTTCTTCCACGCTTCGATCGTGACCCAAATGGATGACCTCTGCGCCCGAGGCTTGTAGAATGCGGCGCATGATGTTGATGGAGGCGTCGTGTCCGTCAAACAACGAGGCCGCTGTCACAATGCGAATTTTATTCTGAGCGTGGTAAGGGGTTGGATTTTCCATGCCTCAAAGATAAAGCACAGGCCTGCAAGACCGGGCCTGGTTCCTAACCTTTCCAGGGGCTTTTGGCTCCTTACGCCACCCTGCAAGCCTGTCTCGGCGCGGAGGGAATTCCGCAAAGACCGACGGCTCTCAAAGAATGTCCAACAAGGACCGCAGGTGGTTTACTTCGTGGGTAGGGCGGTAAGCCGTAGGCGGCAATACGCGCTCTGGATTGTAATACACCTGGTCCATGCCCGCTGCTGCCGCTCCCAACACGTCGGCTTCCCACCCGTCGCCAATGAGGATGGAAGATTCGGGGGAGGCACCAGCGGCCTGCAAGGCCGCCTCAAACACCACCCCAGCGGGCTTGTACGCACCCACCTCTTCCGACGTTGTCACGGTCTTGAAAAAAGGCTTCAGTCCGCTGCACTCCATCTTGACGACCTGGCTTTCCGGGAATCCATTGGTGATAATATGCAGCGGGTACTTTTCGCTCAAGGCCGCTACCACCTCCGCCGCTCCTGGCATCAACCCTTGTTGGCGGGGCGTTCGCCGAACAAAATCCACTTCCATCAACTCCGACAGGTTACTCCGCTCCCCATGGGCCAAGTGCGGCAGCGCTTCTTCCAGCAACAAACGAAACCGCATTTGGCGCACTTCCTCCTTTGTCCGACGCCCTTCTCGGAGCTCTTTCCAGAGGAAAGCGTTCAAAAACTCGTACCGATCCAACGCTCTCTCCACCGGCAATTGGGGATCCTCCGGCACCAGGTATTCCCGGTACATCTGCTCAAAAACCAAGCGGCTGTTGGTTTTAAAATCCCACAGCGTGTGGTCCAGGTCAAAGAATACATGGCGGTAGGTTTTCATCGGAGCGCAGTTTAGGCAGATCGGGGCGTCCCAAAGGTAGTCCCGGCACGACTCTGCGCGGGAAGTATGTCCTTATTCTTCCATCCAATCGGGCGGGAAACCGACCAAATAAACGCGGTCCGACGCGCGGGTGATGGCGGTGTAGTACCAACGCAAATACGCCACTTGGTCGTACCCTTCGGGTTCATAAGGCTGTTCCACAAAAACAGACTCCCATTGGCCGCCTTGGGCTTTGTGGCAGGTTATGGCGTAGGCAAATTTCACCTGCAACGCATTTAAATACGGATCTCGGTCCATGGCCGCTCGCCTTTGCCGGACCGTTGGCAAGTGGGCATACTCCTCTTGAACCCCCTGGTACCGCGAAGCCGATTGCTCCACCGTTAAAGCCGGCCCATCGGTGTCCAATGCATCTAAAACAATTTTGGCCTCTACGGGCGGATCATCGGGCCGATCCAGCCACCGCAAGGAGGCCTGGGCAAAAGTCAGACCGTACTTTTCTTCGTGGTCCACAAGCCGCACAATCTCCAGTTGATCGCCGTTGGCCAAAAACCCAGCCGGATGGGAGGCTTCCAACCAGTGGTAGTTGTTCTTAACCACCATCACGCGGTCGCCCGTTGCCAATCGCTCTTCCAGTCCCAAAATACGGGCCCGAATTTGCCGGTTGTACAGCACGGCGCGTTTGTTTCCTTTGGTGATAAAAACCGACTGGTCGGGGCGGCCCAAAAATGCGCGCTCCAAGGCATCCAAAACCGCGTTGCTGTCTTCCAAACGAACAAAGTCCGGGGCATTTTGCTGGAGCGGGAACCGGATTTTTTTGCTCTGAAGGGCCTGCCGAATCCGCGTTGCATTCACCAAAACGGTGGAGGTTTTGGCTTGGCGAAGTACTTCGGTCAACCGTCCCTCCATCACCTCCAATCCATGTTTTTGGCGCAGCTGGCGAAGATCCAGGGCCGGGCTGTCCTCTTCACCCACTGGGGGCAGCTGGGCACTGTCTCCCAACAGGACCAACCGGCATTGGGTGCCGCTTTGCACAAATCGGAGCAAATCTTCCAACAACGAGGACCCCGCGAGGCCATCCCCCGGCCGGTCGGAAAGCATGGACGCCTCGTCCACAAAAAAGACAGCGCGTTCCAACGGATTCTCCCGAAGAGAAAACGTCACACCCCCGTTGGCCCGAGGACCCGCGCGGTAAATGATTCGGTGCACCGTAAAAGCACGGCGCCC
>JBILEM010000136.1:0-4604 GCA_044352085.1 Schleiferiaceae bacterium | reverse complement strand
TTGTCGATCAACACCTCATGGATGGGACTTGCCTCCAAGCCACGCTTGAGCGCCGCGTCAAATTCGTCCTTGGTGAAGACAAACGAAGCCCCGGAGCCGCCTAGCGTAAATGACGGCCGAATGCACAGCGGGAACCCGTACTCCTGGGCAATTTCTTTTCCTTTGAGGTAGCTGTCTGCCGTCTGGGCAGGAGCCATGGGAATGCCAATTTTCAGCATCAACTGCTTGAACTTCTCCCGGTCCTCGGTGATGTGGATGGCGTCAATATCTACCCCAATGATGGACACCCCGTACTTTTCCCACAGGCCTTGGCTGTCTGCCTCAATGCACAAATTGAGCGCCGTTTGCCCGCCCATGGTGGGGAGGACCGCGTCAATCTTCCGCTCCTTCAAAATGGTCTCTAAGGACTCAACGGTCAGGGGTAGCAAATACACGTGGTCGGCTACTACAGAATCCGTCATGATGGTAGCCGGATTGGAGTTGATCAACGACACCTCAATGCCCTCGTCCCGCAACGACCGGGCTGCTTGCGAGCCAGAATAATCAAATTCGCAGGCCTGTCCAATGACGATGGGGCCGCTGCCTATGATGAGGACCGATTTGAGGGCTGGATTCTTGGGCATGGAGGGGCTTTTTGTTGGATTCGCTTAAATAACGCGGCGAAAGGCCGCAAGGAGGTGAAAATTACGCACAAAAAAAAGGTGCTGCAAAAGCAACACCTTTCATATACCGGGTCAATGCATTACCCTTTGTGATTTCCTTCGTCGGATACCGTCAAACGGCGACGGCCTCGTGCACGACGAGCCGCCAAAACGCGACGGCCGTTGGCCGATGCCATGCGCTCACGGAATCCGTGTTTGTTCTTTCTTTTCCGGTTGGAGGGCTGGAACGTGCGTTTCATGGGGCGTAGTTGTTTTACGTAATCGGGCGGCAAAGATAGGAAGTTTATTTTCAATTCCCAAATTGCTGCAGGATATTTATTTTGACCCAAGGTTTGCGCGGGGCTCCGAGGCACCCTTGCCCCACCTGGCCCAACTCCAGAAAGTCCCGCAGTCCACTCTTTTGGCAATCCGTATCTTTGTACGTATGAAGACGGTATGGATTGCTGGAGCCTCGCGCGGACTGGGTGCAGAGCTGGCCCGGGTCGCCTCCCAACAAGGCCACCACGTGATTCTCAGCGGCCGCGATACAGTTGCTTTGGAAGCGGTTCGCTCGGCCCTTCCCCATCCCGAACACGCCACCGTTCTCCGCGCCGATTTCACCGACGAATCCGCCTTGCTTCCTCTCATTGACTGTGTTTGGTTCGCAACCGGACGCTTGGATGTGGTCTATTTCTGTGCGGGCTTGGCCCAATGGAGCGACCCCCTGCTTACCCGCAACAACGTTGAGGCCCAGCTGTTTGCTGTCAATTACCGATTCCCGGTGCAAGCAGCCAAGGAATTGGCTCCGCGCATGGCATCCCAAGGGAGCGGTCATCTTGTAGCCATCGGATCCATCGCTGCCGAATTTGGTCAGCCGCAAAGCGCGGCCTACGGCGCCAGCAAAGCCGCCTTGGAACGTCACTGGGAAGCGTTTTATGCTGCATGGAGTCCACTGGGACTGAAACTGCAGCTGGTGCAACCCGGCGTGATCGGCACGTCCATCATGCAGTCCGCTCTGGACGAGTCTGGACGTCCTTTGGGCAAGGCTGCCAAAACCCACTTCGGCATGGACCCCGCGGAGATGGCTCGGCGCATCTTCCAGGCTTCCCGTTCCAGCCGCTTTAAAATTCGAATCGTTTCCCCGTCCGAACGCGTGGCACTGCTTTTGCACCGCTGGATGCCCACCCTTTTTTACACCCTTTTGCGAAAACGCCATGGGACCGCTTAATCCTATCCATTTCACCCCGGAAAAAACCAGCGAATGGGCTTCGGTCTTTGCCTCGGGAAACCCCTGCAAACACATTGTAATTGACGGCTTCCTTAACGAGGAGACCGCCAACCTTCTGCACGGCCATTTTCCGCCCATGGACGCCCTCAAGGTTCGGCGCAAGAGCTTGAACGAAAACAAGGCCGAGGACTACAAATTCGACGATTGGCACCCTGCCTTCCGCGAGGTACGCGAAGCCATTCGGTCGGAGTTTTTTGCCGAATGGATGAGTACCGTCACCGGCATTTCCGGATTGCTCACCCCCGATAATCCCCTGGGATCCGGGGTTCACCAGGGCGCCAACGGTTCCTACGTCGACGTCCACATCGATGTCAACTACGACCCCGAGTCCAATTTATGGCGTCGGGTCAACCTGTTGATCTACCTCAACCGCCACTGGGAAGAATCCTACGGCGGCCACCTCGAGATTTGGGACCCGTTGATGCGTCGAGCGGAAAAGCGCATTTCCCCTGCCCACAACCGAGCGGTCATTTTCTTAACCGACGAAAACTCGCCCCACGGCTACCAGACCATCCACGTACCCGAGGGCGAAACCCGCAAGTCGTTCTACGCGTACTTCTTCACCCCTATCCAAGACGGATTTCGGTATTCCGACTCGCGTTTTATTGCACGCCCAAACGACAGCGCCTGGCGCAAGGCCGCCACAACCGTGAAAGAAACGATCAAGATCCAATCCAAACGCATTTTAAAGGCCTTGGGAGTGAAATCCTTGGACTTCCAAGACAAAAACAAATACTGATCCGTGGCAGCAAGAAACCGAGGGGGGCACGGCCCTTCCTCCGACGCGGGCTCGCCCAAAAAACCCCTCCGATGGGAGTCCTTGCGGCGCATGGGCCGGCTGTATCCGTACGTTCGCCCGTACCGGGGTGAATTCGGCTTGGGTCTCGTGATGTTGCTGCTTTCCAGTGCCTCCAACCTGGCCTTCCCCGGCTTGTTGGGCGGACTGGTGGACGCCACTTCTTCGGCTCCCGGAACCCTGAACACCTTGGCGCTGCAGCTGGCTGGATTGCTGGTGTTGCAGGCCGTTTTCTCCTTTTTGCGGATTGTGCTGTTCGAACGGGTGGCGGAACGCGCGCTGGCTTCCTTGCGCCAGGCCATGTACCGGCACCTGATTGTGTTGCCTCTGCCTTATTTCCATGAAAAAAGGGTGGGCGAGCTCACCAACCGGCTGCAGTCGGACATCGGCGTGTTGCAGGAGACCTTTACCACCACCTTGGCCGAATTCATCCGGCAAATTGTGGTGATTGGCGGGGGATTGGCGCTGCTCACGTACACCAGTCCGCAGTTGACGGTGTTCATGCTCGCGGTTTTGCCGGTCGTCGTGATCTTGGCAGTCGTTTTTGGCTCCCGAATCCGGGCCTACAGCAAAAAGGTGCAAGACGCTTCCGCGGAGAGCAATGCGGCGGTCGAAGAGGCCTTGCAAGGCATTGCAACGGTCAAAGCGTTTTCTGGAGAATCCTTCGAATTGCAGCGCTACGCGGGAAGAACCAACACGGTTGCCCAACTGGCCATTCAAAGCGGCATCTTGCGGGGAGCCTTTGCCAGCTTTTTAATCTTGGGACTGTTTGGCGCACTGGTCGCCGTCGTTTGGAAAGGCACCACCCTCATTGCCACCGGAGAATTGGCGACCGGTCAGTTGGTGAGCTTCGTGATCTACTCCGGATTTATCGGAGGCTCCATCGGGGGGATGGCCGACGTGTACGCCCGGTTGCAAAAGGCCATGGGCGCCACCGAGGCCTTGCTGGACATGCTGGACACCCCGTCAGAGCCCCTCTATCCACAGGCCGACGACGCCGAATCCCTCCCCGCTCCCGTTGCCGGAACGCCCCATTTATCGCTCACGGATGTGTCTTTTTCGTACCCCACTCGACCGGACGTACCGGTGCTGCAGGGGTTGTCGTTGGACGTTCCCTTGGGCGGCCACATTGCTCTGGTGGGCGCCTCGGGCGCAGGAAAAAGCACCCTGATTCAACTGCTGCTGCGCTTTCACACGCCGCAGTCTGGAAGCCTGCAGTGGTTTGGACACCCGCTGTCGGAATTGCCCCTTCAAGCGTTGCGCAAAACCATGGCCCTGGTGCCCCAAGAAGTCGTCCTGTTTTCCGGCACCCTCCGCGAGAACATCGCCTACGGCCTGTCCGACGTGACCGACGAGGCCTTGTTGGAGGTGGCGGCGCAGGCCAATGCCCTCGAATTCATCCAGGCCTTCCCGGATGGGCTGGATACCTTGGTGGGCGAACGCGGGGTGCAACTCAGCGGCGGACAGCGCCAACGCGTGGCCATTGCCCGGGCCTTGCTGCGAAATCCCGCGCTCTTGCTGCTGGACGAGGCCACCTCGGCCCTGGACGCGGAAAGCGAAGGCCTGGTTCAAGATGCCTTGCTCCGGTTGATGAAAGGCCGGACGTCCGTGGTCATTGCGCATCGGCTGAGCACGGTCCGGCATGCGGACGCCATTGCGGTGCTGCACAAGGGGCGGATTGTAGAATGGGGAAGCCACGAAGAACTCTTGGCTTTGCCCCAGGGCCGGTACCGCAAATTGCTGGAGAAACAGCTGTACTGATTTTTGGCACCCGAACCGCTCGCAGAACCTCTGGGATCGCCAAAATTTCGTTGTAACTTCGTCTCATGAAGGGCATTTGGCGCATTTTGATCAACAAGTACGTCCTCACCCTGGTGGC
>JBILEM010000135.1:0-4626 GCA_044352085.1 Schleiferiaceae bacterium | reverse complement strand
GGCACCCCAAGCCCGTCGGTACCCTTTGGGGCGAATAGAGCGGGGGTGCAAATTGGCCAGCGCTGTCACCAACAGGGTCAAAAGAATGGCGATTTCCACGACGCGCTCGTTCAAGGGAACCCCCGCGGACATGGCAACCACCAAACTCACGGTATGGCCCACGGAAAACAAAGCGGTTGCGGATGCCCACTGGCGCCAATGCTCCAAGCCATAGACCGACACCAGGACCACCAAGAAAAGGAGATGGTCCCACGCGTGCAGGTCAACAATGTGGAAGAAACCCAGTTCTACAAATACACTTCCGGAGTTCATGGCGATGCGAATCTACGGAATTTGCACGGCCCACCGGTCGTCGTCGTCCTTGAAGGCATGCGAGGATCTGAACTCCCCGCGCCGGACGTGAACCAGGTTCATTTGTTTGGGAAAGGATGCCCGAAGGGCGCGGTGGTAAAGGACCAGCGTTTTCCCCTGGGGGTCTGGAGCTTTGGACTTCCAACGGAGGACCGTAGACTCCGGTGACGAGACCCGGCTAATCAACTCCCAATCCATCTTTTTTTTACCGATGGAAGCTCCCATTTGCCCTTGAAGCCAAGTGGCTACGGCGGTATCCACGGAGGTGCCTGACTGGTCCAGCCGCAGTTTGCGGTTCGGCCGGGCCGCGTTGTAGGCGGTCTCCAAGTCGTCGGTAAAGAGTTTTTGTTCCCAAATCCACAGCTTGGCTTCGGGAAAATACCGGCACTCGGCCACGCCCACGTAGTATTCGTGTTCGGCCCTTCCGGCGGCTCCGACCAAGGCCACAAGCACCAAAACCAGCCCTCGGCTCCGACCGAGCAAAAGGGCGCGCGCCCTTTGGGCTATGGGTGGGCGCTTGGTGGATATTCCGAATTTCACACCGGCAAGTTACTACCTTTGGGACCATGTTGAAAACGATTCTCCTGGGTGCGGCATTGGCCGCGGCGGCTGGGCTTACTGCGGCGAAGGACGTGCTCCCCGCGACGGAATTGGCCCCTGTGGACACGGTACGCCCTACCTCCTATTCTCCTTTTCCGGGAGCCTTGGCGGTCCAAGTGGCAAAAGCCAAGTCGGCCTCCGGCGAATGGGCCTGTGAACCTGCGGTTGCCTTGGATCCCAACGAACCTTACCGCGCGGCCGTAGGAACCGTATTGAACCGGGTGCATACCAGCACGACCATGGGCGCTACCTGGGAGAGCCAAACTCTGACCTCCCCCTTGGGCGTGTACGGGGATCCTGTTTTGGCCTATTCCCCCGACGGTCGGCTGTACTACTTCCATCTGTCCGACTCCGAAGGCAAGGGGTGGAAATCTCCGGGGCACCTGGACCGCATGGTGGTGCAGTGGTCAGACAACCACGGCCAAAGCTGGTCCAGCGGTGCAGGCATTGGGTACAACCCGCCCAAAGACCAAGACAAGGAATGGGTGTACATAGATCCACGCAACGGCTCTTTGCACCTGACGTGGACCGAATTCGATTCCTACGGATCCAAAAAAGCATCGGACCGGTCCCGGATCCGGTATGCCCAGTCCACCGACCGAGGTGCTACATGGAGCAAACCCGTGACCCTCTCCCTTTTGGAAGGGGATTGTTTGGACGACGACGGAACCACCGAAGGCGCCGTACCTGCCATGGACGGCATGGGGCGTTTGCACGTAGTCTGGTCCCGCGGGGGCAAATTGTGGTACAACCGCAGCGACAACGCCGGCGCCACCTGGCTGCCCAAAGAACGCTCCATCGGCACGCAGTTGGGCGGATGGACCTTTCCCATTCCCACTTTGGGACGCGCCAACGGTCTTCCATTCACCGTGTGCCGAGGCAATCAAGACGTCCTAACCATGTACGGCACCTCCCAGCGGGATGTTGCTCGACTCTGGATTCTGCCTTCGCGGGACCAAGGGGAGAATTGGCAAGATCCCATTGAATTCCGGCCGGACCCGGGCTGCTTGCATGCTTTCTTTGGGGCGTTATCCGTTGACCCAACCACCCAAAACCTGCATGCCGTTAGCTACGCCCAACAGAACGACCTCTCTATCGTTACCTACTACAGCCGATCCACCGACGGAGGCCATACGTGGACCCATCTTCCCATCCAAAAAACCGGTTTTCAAACCACTCCTGGTGTCTTTTTTGGCGACTACAACCACATCGCTGCCCACAAAGGCGTCGTCTATGCGGTTTGGACCGAGCAACACCAAGGGGTCAATTCGGTATGGTGCCTGTCGTTGAACGAACGGGAGCTTTTTGGAGATTCGCCCAGACCTTAATCTGCAGCAACCCTTGACTCCTATGCAAACCTCCGTCCTCAATCTGTTGCTAGCGTCTACCTCAACGGTGCACGGCGCTCCCTACTTGTCTTACCTCAAGGATGCTGTTTTGGAACATTTTTCCGGGTGCAAAACGGTGGCCTTTGTGCCGTTCGCGCGTCCCGGCGGCATCACCTGGGACGACTATACCGCACGGCCTCAGGCCGTTTTTGCCGAATGGGGCCTTACCCTCCGAGGGATTCACACCTGGGAATCTCCGGAGGCCGCTTGCGCAGAGGCAGACGGTTTTTTCACCGGCGGAGGAAATACCTTTCTCTTGCTCCAAACATTGCAAGACCACGGCTGGATGGACGTCCTGGGCCAGGCCGTTCAACAAGGCAAGCCATATATGGGAAGCAGCGCCGGGACCAACATTGCGGGCCTCTCCATCGGGACCACCAACGACATGCCCATTGCACACCCGAAAAGCCTTTCATCCTTTGGCTGGGTGCCTTTCAACCTGAATCCACACTACATCGCTCCCGACCCCTTGTCCACCCACATGGGCGAAACCCGGGACCAACGCATTGCGGAATTCCACGCCTTTCATCCACAACCCGTCCTGGGGCTCCGGGAAGGCAGTTGGCTCCGGGCTGTGGGGGGGCAAATTCACCTAAACGGAACCCTACCTGCTCGCCTGTTTCAGCCAGGTATCGAACCATCGGAAATCGCTCCTGGACGCCTGCTCCTCGGGGAATAAGCGTACCTTTGCCGTATGAAACGCAAGGCGGTTTTGATGATCCTGGACGGCTGGGGAATTGCAAAAGACAAGTCCGTATCGGCTGTAGATTTGGCCCAAACACCCTTTATGGACCGCTTGGTAGGCCGCTACCCTTCTGCTAAGTTGGAGGCAAGTGGATTGGCAGTCGGGCTTCCGGAAGGCCAAATGGGCAACTCCGAAGTGGGCCACACCAACCTGGGTGCCGGACGCGTGGTGTACCAAGATCTGGTAAAAATTTCACTGGCCGCCCAAGACGGTAGTCTGGCCCAAAATGAAGGATGGAAGCGCATTGTCTTGTATTGCAAAACCAAAAACAAACCGTTGCACCTGCTCGGATTGGTTTCTGACGGCGGTGTGCATAGCCATGTGGACCATCTGGAAGCCTTGCTCCGCCTGGCTCATGCCGATGGTCTGTCCCACGTATACGTACATGCATTTACCGACGGGCGAGATACCGACCCCAAAAGCGGTGTCGGATTTTTACGTCGGATCTCCAACGTTTGCGAGGAAACCGGCGCCCAAATGGCCACCCTTACCGGTCGGTATTTCGCCATGGACCGGGACAACCGCTGGGACCGCGTGGCGAAAGCCTACCACGCCCTGGTTCACGGCACAGGAACTCCCTGCGCGGACGGCATAGAAGCCCTTGAAAAAGCCTACGCCAACGGCGTAACCGACGAGTTTGTGGAACCTTTGGTGTGCACCCAGGCCAACGGGCTTCCGGTTGCCACCCTCCACGAAGACGACGCCGTTCTTGTATTCAATTTCCGTACAGACCGCGGCCGGGAAATCACCCAAATGCTGACCCAGCAAGCGTTTCACGAGCAAAACACCACCCCCCTCCGCCTGCATTTTGCCACCTTGACGCGGTACGATGCGTCTTTTAAAGGCGTCGATGTCCTCTTTGAAAAAGACGACCTCCAACAGACCTTGGGCGAGGTTTTGTCCGACAACGGACTTCGGCAAGTACGCATTGCCGAGACCGAAAAGTACCCGCATGTAACCTTCTTTTTTTCCGGCGGCCGGGAATTGCCCTTCCCCGGAGAAGAACGCATCTTGCGCCCCTCTCCGTCGGTAGCTACCTACGACCTTCAACCCGAAATGAGTGCCCCGGATTTGCGGGACGCCCTGATTCCGGTGCTCCAAAAAGGAGACGTGGACTTTGTCTGCCTCAATTTTGCCAATCCGGATATGGTCGGCCATACCGGAAACATGGAAGCGGCCATTCGCGCGGTGGAAACCGTGGACGCCTGTGCCCAAGCAGTGGTGGAAGCCGGCCTGGAAACCGGTTACACGTTTTTTATCATCGCAGACCACGGCAACGCCGATTGCATGCGCAACCCAGACGGCTCGCCCAACACCGCCCACACCACCCAGCCGGTCCCCTTCTTTGCCGTGGGCAACGAAACCCCCGGCATGCAGCTGCACAACGGCGTTTTGGGCGACATGGCCCCTACCCTCTTGCATTGGCTCAACGTTCCGCAACCGGCGGCCATGACCGGACAAAACCTGCTTCACCCGTGATTTTAAAAACCTCCGAAGAAATCGAGCTCCTGCGGGCCAGCGCCCTCTTGGTTTCCAAAACCT
>JBILEM010000134.1:0-4665 GCA_044352085.1 Schleiferiaceae bacterium | reverse complement strand
CCCCAGCAGCAGCCAGCGCTCGTTGTCGGTGAAAACCAGGGGCTCGTGGGGGGAAGGTTCGTGGAGCGGAGGCAACTGGGCGTAGCCCGACTCCAACCAGACTTTGGTTTTGCCGGATGTGTATCCGCTGAGTTTGTACTGCCGCACCGCAGCTTTGGCGGTATCCGCGGTGTGGACCCAAGCCAAATGGGTGCCTTCGGGATGGACGGCCAACTGGGCGACCTCTTCCATGCCTTGGTCCAGGAGGGTCCAGCCGCCTGGGGTCCAACGCCAGACTTTGGCGGTTCCCTTGTTCTTGCCGGGTTTGGCTTGCCAGGCCAGCAATACAGCCGCCTCATCGGCCCAAACAAAGGACTTCACCCGCGGCAGGGTGTCCGTTTTGGCATTGGAGAAGTTCCGTACAAAAAGGGTGTTTCCTTCGGGTTTTTTGGGGTCTTTCTTCTTCCCCGGGGTATAGGGAGCCGCCGTCCAAGCCACCACCCCCTGTGCCTTCGGCGGAATGCTGCACGATGCGGCCCGTCCCAAGGTGTCTACTTTGCGGGTAGCCAAATCCACAACGGCGTAATGGGCCTTGGGGAGGTCTTCGGTTTTGACCTTGTCCTTTTTGAGTTTGCGAATGGTGGACGCTGGCGCCGGAATCCGAACCAGTGCTCTTTGGCTCAGCGCGTCAAACCGGACTTGGTCCACGCGGTTCAAGGTCCACTTTTGGCCGGTAGCCGAAGCGTAAATGACCGCACGGCCATCCCCTACTTGTGGGGCAATTACGGCCGCTGCATAGCGGCCGTCGGGAGAGAGTGCTGTGGAGGTGATGCGTTCCCACCCATCCAAATGGTGGGGTTGCAAAGGAACTTGCTGGGCCTGAAGGGATGCCATGCATCCCAACGCCCCAAAAACGACCCACCGGATTCTTCGCATGGAACGAAGTTACGCAACCACCATCGTATGGTACACGGCTTGCACGTCTTCGTCTTCTTCGAGCTTCTCAATCAATTTTTCTACGTCGGCGGCGGCAGCGGCATCCAAGGTCTTTGTGTCCATCGGAATGCGCTCAAATCCCGAGCTCAACACCTCGATGCTTCGCTCTTCCAACGCGCGTTGGATGGAGCCAAACTCCTCAAAAGGCGCAAAAAGGACGAAGTGCTCGGTGCCTTTTTCTTCGTCGGTCTCCGCGAAAATTTCCTCCACGCCGTAGTCGATCATTTCCAACTCAAAGTCCTCCAAGGAAAGGCCTTTGTGGTCGATTTTGAACTGGCATTTGCGCTCAAACAGGAACTCGACGGAGCCGCTGGTGCCCAACGATCCGTTGCATTTGTTGAAATAGGACCGCACATTGCCTACGGTACGCGTCCCGTTGTCTGTGGCAGTTTCTACCAGAACGGCAATGCCGTGCGGAGCGTAGCCCTCGTACACCATTTCCTTGTAGTCTGCTTGGTCCTTGGAGGTGGCTCGTTTGATGGCGCGTTCGACGTTGTCCTTGGGCATGTTGGCGTCCCGCGCGTTCTGCATCAAGGCTTTCAGCCGGCTGTTGGCTTCGGGATTGGGGCCCGCGGCCTTCACGGCCATGATGATGTCTTTGGAAATGCGGGTGAAGGTTTTGGCCATGCTGGCCCAACGCTTCATTTTTCGGTTTTTACGGTATTCAAACGCGCGTCCCATGGATCTATGTTTTCAAACGGGGTTATACGGGCAAATTTACAACACTTCCCACGTGCGGCCGCCCGCCAGCATTTCGTCGAGCGAAAGCGACGCAGCCGGGGCCTGTTCCTTCATGGAAACTTCAAATACAGGACGCTCCACGGCGTACAATACCCCAAAGGGGCGCACGCTGCCGTGCAGGGAGGCCAGGATTTGGGCCTTGACAAGGTCCGTTTCGTCGTGCACCCAGCAGTCGGCGACGGAGTGGCCCGCCGTCAGGTCCACGATTTTGGGCTGCAGCCCATCCAGGACCATCCCCAGCGATTGATTGGGGCCAAAAACCAGGGGTTGGCCGTGAACCACGGGCAAAAAGTGGTGGGCTTTCTCGTCCTTGTTGCTGAAGGCGTCGAAGGCTCCATCGTGGAAGACGTTGCAGTTCTGGTAGATTTCGACGAAAGCGCTGCCGTTGTGGGCATGGGCGCGGTGCAAAACCGTCCGGAGGTGTTCGGGGTCCCGGTCGATGCTGCGGGCAATGAAGGTTCCGCCGGCTCCCAAAGCCAAGGCCGTGGGCACGAAGGGGGCATCCACCACCCCAAGGGGGCTGGACTTGGTGCGCTGTCCCACGCCGCTGGTGGGGCTGTATTGGCCCTTGGTCAGGCCGTATATCTCGTTATTAAACAACAAGATGGGTGCTTTTACATTCCGACGAAGGAGGTGAATCAGGTGGTTTCCACCAATCGACAAGGCGTCCCCGTCTCCTGTGACCACCCACACGTCCAAGTCGGGCCGGGTCATGCGGAGTCCGGTGACCAGCGCCGGAGCGCGGCCGTGGATGGAATGGACGCCGTAGGTGTTCACGTAGTAGGGCAAACGGCTGGAACACCCAATGCCGCTGACCACCACGGTGCGGTCGGGGTCTGCACCCAGCTGGGCCAAGACCGTCAAAAACTGCTTCAGGATGGAATAATCGCCGCAGCCTGGGCACCAACGGACATCCTGGTCGGAGGCATAATCGTTTGCAGTGGCCATGTCAGCGAAGTTCAGCAAAAGATTCCAACACGGCTTGCCGGATTTCGTCCAGGGCGAAGGGCAAGCCTTGTACTTTTTGAAGGGGACGGGCGTCGATCAGCGTCTCCGATCGGAGCAAATGGATCAACTGGCCGCCGTTGAGTTCGGCGACGATTACCCGTTTAAAGGCCTTGAGCAACGGAGCCAGGTCCGTCGGCAGCGGATACACGTGGCGGAGGTGCAAGTGGGCCACTTTGTGGCCTTCGGACTGGAGGGATTCGGTGGCCGCTTTCAAGCTGCCAAACGTGCCCCCCCACCCGACCAGAAGGACGTCGCCTTCGGTGGCGCCGCATTCACAGGCACTCGGAGCGTAGTACCGCCGCGCTTGGTGCACCTTGTGCAACCGCGCAGCAACCTGGGCCGCGTGGTCCTCCGGCGCATAGGAAATGTTCCCCGTACCCGTTTCTTTTTCTAATCCACCGATGCGGTGGGCAAAACCGGTCTGTCCGGGAGTGGCCCAGGGACGGACCCCGTTGGAATCGCGTTGGTACGGGGCAAAGGGATTTCCGTCTGCAGGGAGGCCTTCGGGGCGGGTTGGGAAGATGCGGGGCAAATCCGCCGCTTTGGGGAAACGCCAAGACTCCGCGCTGTTCGCAATGAATCCGTCGGACAGCAAGACCACCGGCGTCATGCATTCGATCGCAATCTGGGCGGCCAAAAAAGCGGTATCAAAGGCGTCCGTGGCGGAACGAGCGGCCAAAACCGGCAACGGGGCCTCTCCGTGGCGGCCAAAAATTGCCTGGAGCAAGTCCGACTGCTCCGTTTTGGTTGGCAGTCCGGTGGACGGACCTCCGCGCTGGATGTTGACGATCACCAGCGGCAGTTCCAGCGCTACGGCAAGGCCCATGGCTTCGGACTTCAAACTGATGCCCGGGCCGCTGGACGCCGTCACTGCCAACGAACCGCCAAAAGAGGCGCCCAGGGCAGCCACGGCGGCGGAAATCTCGTCTTCGGCCTGAAAAACGACACGGTCCACGCGTTTGTGCCGGACCAGTTCGTGCAAGATGTCGCTGGCAGGCGTGATGGGGTAGCCGCCAAAAAAGAAGGGCAATTGGGCTTTTTCTGCCGCTGCCAAAAGGCCCAAGGCAATGGCCTGATTGCCCACCAAGGTGCGGTAAACCCCCGGAGCGGGAGACGCCTTGGCCACGGGGGCATTGGCAGACACTTCCAGGGTTTCCCCCAGGGACCATCCGGACTCAAAAACCGCCCAGTTTGCCTCATACAACGGCTCCGACTTGGCAAATTGCCGCTGCAAAAACGCTTGGAAATGCTCCTTGGGGAATTGGTACATCCACGCCAAGAGTCCGAGGACAAAAATATTCTTGGTGCGGTCCTTTTCTTTGGTGCTGAGGGCCGACTCCACCAAGGTGGCACTGACTTGTTTCTTTACGTCCACGGCAACCACCCGGTGTTTCTCCCGGATGCGTTCCAACACATCGTCTCCGTAGGCATACCCGGCCAGAGCGGCGTTCCGGCCATCAAAACCGCTGGAATTGGCTACCACGACGCCGTCCGGTTTGACCGCGTGCTGGTACTTTTTGTACCCGGCAGCATTCATCACCACCAAAACGTCGGCCTGGTCCCCCGGTGTATACACGGAGTTGCCGCCAAACTGCAGTTTAAAACCTGACACCCCCGTGACCGACCCCTGCGGTGCTCGGATTTCGGCTGGGAAGTCGCTGAAGGTTCGTACGGCGTGTCCGCTGTGGGCGGCCTCTTGGGCAAAAGCATTGCCCATCAGCTGAATTCCGTCACCGGAATCGCCTGCGAAGAGAACGACTACCTCGTTTTTCATGGCAAGCTTAGCGCGCGGGTTGTTCGTCCACGTTGACCACGGAAACAATTTCCGGGGCGAATTTCTTGACCGTCATTTCCACGCCGGACCGGAGGGTCATGCGGTTGACCGTGCAGCCGTGGCAAGCCCCAACAAACCGGATGGAAACGACGCCGTCCTGGATGGAT
>JBILEM010000133.1:0-4681 GCA_044352085.1 Schleiferiaceae bacterium | reverse complement strand
AAACCGCACAAAAGATTCTTTGTCCACGCGCTTGGTCCAGCGGGTTTGGGGACACCGCAGGCTAAACGTGTCGGGCTGCGCAACCAAATAAGGAAAAGGCTTGGACCACACCTCTTCCGATCGCGAGGTGTATCCTCCCGAATTCGCATGAAAAACCGCTTCGATGACCTGACCAAACCCATCCACCAAAACGGTGTCGCGCGTGGACCAAGCAGCCGAGGTTATATCCGACGCATGGGCCCCGTAGGGCAATCCATGAAAAACCTGGGAACCTACGCCGTCGCTGACCATGTAGCCTTCAGAAGCGTGTTTTTTCTGGTTGCGCATCAGCCACGTTCGGGCAATTATGGCTTGAACCCGATAGTAATTGGGATGAAAAAGCGTCCCCCCTTCGGCCTCCACCACACCGGCTACGTAATCTTCCACGGGAACGTAAGCAATGGGAAGCAGACCACCTCCCCGGGGGGTAACGACGAGTGAACCGTGCATTCGCCTTTCCGACCCCGAAGCACGCAATCCAAAAGAAGCACTGGAACGCATCGGTTCCATGGGCACCCAGGTAACGGCGGCAATGCCCGATGCCAAGGGCGACTCTCCGGACCTGCTTACCAGCAATCCGGTACCGCTTCGCTCCACGGTATAGCTCATCTTGACCCGGCCCAAGGCCCGTTCCAAGGTGTCCCACCCCGCAAATTCGGTCCGTTTGACCAAAAGGGCAAAATCGCCGGATAGGGGCCGAAGGAGTACCCGACTGGGATATCCCGAAGAAAATTGACGAACCGAAACCAACCCCGGCAAGCGTTCCCCTTGCTGCGTTTGGCCGTACAAAGTCGGGTTCCCTGGTAAAAAAGCCAGAAGTACCAGCATCCAAGGGGCTACCCCGGTGCGGACCCAAGCCTGCATACGCGCAGCCAAACGCATCACCACACCCGGCTCTCCCAATTGGTTTTGGACCTCGGTGTAGGCGTCGATTTGGGCCGAACGGTTTTCTTCGGATGTCAGTTCAAGAACCGCGTCTTGTATTTTTTCCGGCGCCGCATCTCCTTGGAGCAACTCCGGAACGACCCGTCGGTTGGCAATCAGATTGACCAGGGATATATACGGTACCCGAACCAAGCGCTTGGCCAAGAAAAAAGAAAGGGGGTGGACCCGGTACACCACCACCTGTGGCACTCCCCACAAGGCCACCTCCAACGTCGCCGTTCCGCTGGCCACAACAGCCCCCAGCGACGAACGCACCAAGCCCTCCGTTTGGCCATAAACCACGGGCAACCCAAAGGATTCGTATACTTCCGGAGCGAGATGAGGCACTCCCGCTACCACAAATTCAAATTGGGGCAACAAACGCGCCACCTCGGCCATCAGCGGCAACAAAACCTCCACTTCTTGGCGTCGACTTCCGGGCAAAAGGGCTATTCGAGGCCGATCGCTTGCTGGCAGCGCAGGCTGGGAAAACCGATCCACCAGAGGGTTTCCTTCGAACAGAACGCGTACCCCTCGCTCCCTGAAGAAGTCCAACTCAAAAGGCAAAATGGGGACCAACAGGTCTACATTCTGGGACAGAGCGCGCGTCCGACCGGGCTTCCAGGCCCAGGCCGCCGGTGCGATGTACTGCACCACTTTTCCGCCTCGATCCCGGTAACCTGCTCGGGTCAATCGCTTGGCAAGATTTGCATTGAACGATTGAAAATCAACCAAAACCACAAGGTCCGGTTGCCATTCCTGCACAAAATCGGACGCTTTTCGGAGCAAGTGCAGCATGCGGGGCAGCGCACGCACCACCTCCACAAAGCCCATCACCGAAAGGTGTTCGAGTCCAACTTCCGGAGCCTTTCCAACAGCTTTTTCCATGGACAAACCGCCCCAAAACCGAATTTCCGACTGGGGTTCGTGCTGCAACCACGCTTCGGCCCACTGGGCCGCATGGGCATCGCCCGACGGTTCCCCGGCCAAAACAAAGACGCGCAAAGGGTTTACAGATATTCCCACCTCCAATACCCTACACCAACAACATACAAAATGCTCGCCACCAGCAATCCCATGGCCATGCCTTCCCGTTTGGCCCATAAAGCGGCAAAAAACAATCCGGCATTAATAAATACCCCAAGTGCAAAGAGGCGAAGCAACAAAAACTCCCACAAATCGGAGTCGATTTTTTTTACTGCGGGGAGCCCGGGATACGCTTCGCGCAAGACCGCCCAAGCAAACCAGGGAGTGCTTGCTCCCACTAGAAATCCGATGGCCGTCTCCCATTCCGATCGATCCAAAAATCGGGACCAATTCGGTTTCAAGGTTCCAAACGGTTGTGCCACGCGCCCAAGGAAGCGTAGGCTGTAAGGTCGTAGGATACCGGAACCACACTCACATAACCCTGGGACAAGGCCCATTCGTCGGTGTCTTGGCCGTGGTCCTCGTTTATGAAGGAGCCCGTGAGCCAGTAATAGGACTTTCCTCGGGGGTCTTCGCGTTGGTCGAACTCCTCCACCCACTTGGCTTGCGCTTGGCGGCATACCTTGATGCCGGCATACGGGGCCATCGTCGGTTTGGGGAAATTGACATTCAAACACGTCCCGGCAGGCATTCCCCCTTGCAAAACTTCCCGGGCAATCTGCTCGATCCACGGCATGCACGCGTCAAAGGGGGCATCCCACCGGTAGTCCAACAGGCTAAATCCAATGCTGGGGATCCCTTGCATGGCGCCTTCTACAGCAGCAGACATCGTTCCGCTGTAGATGACATTGACCGAGGCATTGGACCCGTGGTTGATTCCGCTCACCACCAAGTCGGGGGTGCGGTCGAGCAGGGCATGCACGGCCAATTTGACGCAGTCCACCGGGGTTCCACTGCACGCATATTCTTTCTGGGGGCCGGCGTCCACATGCAATTGCTCGCTGCGCAGCAGGTTGTTCAGTGTAATGGCATGCCCCATGCCGCTTTGGGGGCTGTCCGGAGCCACCACCACCACATCGCCGATGCGGTTCATCACCTGGATCAAGGTTCGGATTCCGGGGGCGGTAATGCCGTCGTCGTTGCATACCAAAATCAAGGGGCGCTCCTGCCAATTTGCCATATTGCAAATCTAATTCGTAAGTCGGCACGGGTTTTGTATTTTCACCTCCGAAAATAAATTCAACCATGATTATCATTCTCCTCTTCTTTATGGCCGTTGGCTTTGGTGTACAATGGCAGTTGAAAAGACGCTTCAAGCGCTACCAAGAAGAATTTTTGCCCAGCGGACTGAGCGGACGCCAAATTGCCGAGCGCATGCTGGCCGACCACGGCATTTCCGACGTGCGGGTAATTTCCGTACCGGGTTCCTTGACGGACCACTACAACCCCCTAGACAAAACCGTCAACTTGTCTCCCGAAGTCTACAGCGGCCAAAGCGTTGCGGCCGCAGCCATTGCCGCCCACGAATGCGGCCACGCCGTTCAGCACGCAACCGCCTATGCCTGGTTGACCATGCGCTCCAAGATGGTGCCCATGGTAAACTTCAGTTCCCAAATCATGAACGCCTTGTTTTTGCTTTCCATACTGGGAGTAGCAGCATTCGGATTGAACTATGGCTTGATGATTCAAGTCATCATCGCTGCCCAAGCCGTACTGACCGTCTTTGCCGTGATCACCCTTCCCGTGGAATACGACGCCAGCCGCCGCGCCTTGGTGTGGTTGGAAAGCACCTCCATCACGGTGGGCATGCACCAGGACCAGGCCAAAGACGCGTTGAAGTGGGCCGCTCGCACCTATTTGGTTGCGGCAATTGCCTCTGTGACGCAGTTGGCCTACTACATCATGTTGTACATGGGCCGCAGCGACGACTAATCGTCCTAGAATCCCATGCTAAGGCCTTACGCCTCCTCCGACGCAGCGGGCGTTTTGGCCCTCTACGCCCCTTTTGTGGCGGAGTCGGGAATTACGTTTGAGACGGAAATTCCGTCCTTGTCCGATTTTGAAAAACGCCTGGCAGCCCTTGCTGGGCGTTTTCCATTTTGGGTATGGGAAACCGACGGCAAGGTGGTCGGATATGCCTATGCCGCCCCCCACCGGGAACGAAAGGCCTACCAATGGGCCGTCGAAACCAGTGTGTATGTTGGGACCACCGGCCAAGGAATTGGGAGAAAACTGTACGACCGGGTGTTGGAAGAGCTGCGCCAGCGGGGCTTTGTTTGGGCTTACGGGGTGATTACTCTGCCCAACGAGGCCAGTTTGGCCTTGCACCGCGCCTGCGGATTCGAACCCTTTGCGCGTTACGAAGATGCCGGACAAAAGTTAGGCACCTGGTACGATGTGCAGTGGGTGCGTTTGCGGCTGAACTCCGCAAAAAACGGGCGGGACGAACCGCACTACGGCCCCAGTCTGCAGGAATCGGATCAATCGACGTAAGCAGCATCCAACCCCATTTTTCCGGGGTTCATCAGGTTGTGCGGGTCCAGAGCCTTTTTAATGGCCTTTTGAACATCCAGAGCTGCGGGCGAAAATGCGAGGTCCATGTACTCCTGTTGCACGTACCCAATGCCGTGCTCCCCGCTGAGGGTGCCGCCCAACGACCGAACCGCTTTGAACAAGGCCCGAATGCCTTCCTTCAAACGCGGACCGTTCCATTCGTCGTCGGACAGGGTGCCTTTGAGGATGTTGACGTGCAGGTTGCCGTCGCCGGCATGTCCGTAGCACACACTCTCGA
>JBILEM010000132.1:0-4683 GCA_044352085.1 Schleiferiaceae bacterium | reverse complement strand
CAAAAACGGGATTGTTTCATAGCAAGGGAATTTTAACAGCCCACCCCATCCGGTCCCTCGGCGAAGGACTTGAAGGTAGACTACCTCGAAAGTCCGATGAATCCCATAGACCACCAACCCACAGGGGTTAAGTTTGTGTCAAAATTCGAATTTCCTCCTGCGGGGTGCATGGCAGCGCTGTTGCGCGCGCCCGAACAAAAGGCTTAGCGGCACAAGGCGCACGCAGCGCTTACTGTTTCACCAATTTCACGGTCTGGAACTCGCCTTGGCCGGCTAACCGCGCCCAGTACATACCGCTGGGGAATGCCGTGGCGTCCACCTCAAGGGGAGAGCCGTCGGGGCTGTGGTATTCGGCCAGCAAGGTGCCGTGGAGATCAAAAAGTTTCACGTCCCATTCGGCTCCGAAGGATCCGTCCACGGTCCAGCGGTTGGCGGTGGGGTTGGGGCGTACGGCGATGCTGCGGCCCCTTAATTCCTCCGAAGCAAGTGTGCTGGCAAAACGGACGTCGTCAAAATAGAAAGTGGACTGCGCTGACCCGTTGCCCACTTGCGAGCTTCCGGCCACAAAGTCGAACAAAAAGGCGAGGGTGGGCATGTCGTTCAAAGAACCGGCAAAGTCAAAGGTGAGGGTTTCCCACTGGCCGGATTGGGTGGTTTGCACGCTGCGTTCCACGCCCCAAAAGGGTTTCTCTGCCTTCAAGGTCACGGGAGTTCCCACGGGGGCCGACGTCCATACCTTCATGGAAATTTCGGAATCGGCGGTAAAGTCGATGGGTTGGGCAAAGGTGATTTTGCTTCCACCGAAGGGAGCACCCAGGTGCCGAACCAGTTTGGCCACCGTGGCGCTGGGGTTGCCGGTATTCACCTGCGGATTGGGAACCACGCTCAGCTGGGCACTTTCGAAACTAAAGAAGTGGTCGGCGGTTGCGCCGGTCTCAAACGTTAGGGGAAGCCCTGCCAGCGGAGTTGCAATTGTTCCGGCTACTTGCTGGATATCGTCGAAGTAAAATGTTTTTCCTCCTCCGGCGGTGAAGGGCTGGGGCATCAAAACCAAGTCGGCGCTGCCGGTGCAGGCCGGAATGCCAAAGTCAAACAGCAGCGTTTCCCACGCTCCCGAGACGGTGGTCACGGCGTCTACCTCCCCGGTGTAGGGAGATTCCAGCTTCACTTTGATTACGGTCCCGACGGGTTCCTGCGTGAATACTTTCATGGAAAGCACGCTGGTGGCGGCGGTAGAAAAATTCAACGCAGGCAATCCCGTCAATTTCCCTCCGGCCCACAGGTCGCCGGCATTCACCTTCACAATTTTCGCGGCGTTGGCGCTGGGATTGCCTGCGCTGCTGGGGTTGGGCACCACCGTAAACGTGGCACCGTCGTACCCCTGCATTCCAGCGGTTGCCGACTCAAAGTCAAGCGAAATCGATTGGGCGTAACCGGTGGTCAAACCGGCGAGCACCAGGGCGCTGAGCAACGTTTTCATGCAATGTGGGTTTAGAAGCCGATGGGTGACTTCCAAACAGAGCGCAGGGAAGGGCGGCGGTGATGGTACAAGATACGGTTTTCTTCAACGTCGCTTAGGCGGATTTCTTCCAACTTGTATCTTGTTCCTGCAATCGCGCTCTGCGAAACGCAAAACAACCCATTTGACCGCCAACTTTTACCGCAAGTACTTCGCCATCAACGGAGACTCAAATTGGTACGACCCCGTGTGGGCAGTCCTCTCCAACTTGCCGCCTACCGCCAGGGCCCACAGCACCACTTCCATGCAGAACAAGCGGTCGTCCGGGGCCAGGGGAGCACCGTGGGCATCCAAAAACGTTTGCAAGGGTTTGATGCTCAGAAGGGCCTCTTCAAAAGCCTCGTCCGAGTCGGTGTAATTCAGCTCAACCAGGTTGGTGTCAAACCAGGTGACAATCTCCGCGTACGGCGACGGGGTGCCCGGCTTTTCCAACTTGGAGAGGCGCGGAAAAATTCGTTCAAATACGGTTACCACAGCTTGGTCAATCAGGATTTTGGCCACCTCGTCGGCCCCCTCTTGCTCGCCTTCGTACACCAATTCGATTTTGCCGGTAATCGACGGAACAATGGACACAAAGTCCACCAAGCGAATGCGGGTGGTGGACGCGCCCGACTCAATCAAACGGAGCTTGCCCGCGGCCACCAGGTTTTCCATGGCGCTGATGGACAGGCGGGCACTGACCCCGCTTTTCGCGTCCACGTACTCGCTGGACCGGGCCACAAACGACACTTCTTCCAGCAGGTTTCGGGCGGTTTCGCTCAGAAGCACCGCGGCTTGGTCTTCCGAAGAAATGCGGGCTTCTTGCTCCGTGATGGCACGCGCCAGAGCCACGCTCTTGGGGTAATGGGTAAAAATCTGTGACCCTATGCGGTCTTTCAGCGGGGTCACAATGCTGCCGCGGTTGGTGTAATCTTCCGGGTTCGCCGTAAAGACGAATTGCAGGTCTAAGGGCATCCGCAATTGGAAACCGCGAATTTGGACGTCGCCTTCTTGCAGGATGTTGAAAAGGGCCACCTGAATCCGGGCTTGCAAGTCGGGCAGTTCGTTGAGCACGAAGATGCAGCGGTTGGCGCGCGGGATCATCCCGTAGTGCAGCACCCGCTCGTCGGAATACGGAAGTTTGAGGGTGGCGGCCTTGATGGGGTCTACGTCCCCAATCAAGTCGGAAATGTTGACGTCCGGCGTCGCTAGTTTTTCGTAAAAGCGCTTGGACCGATGCACCCAAGCGATGGGCGTTTGGTCCCCCAGCGCGGCGACCGTGTCCACGGCAAATTTGGAAATCGGGGCAAAGGGGCTGTCGTTGATTTCGGAACCTTCCACCACGGGCATGTATTCGTCCAGAAGGTCCACCATGCTCCGCGCAATGCGCGTTTTGGCTTGGCCCCGCAGTCCAAGCAGGTTGATGTGGTGCCCCGCCAGGATGGCCCGCTTCAATTGCGGTACCACGCTGTCTTCGTAGCCCACCAAGCCCTCAAACACCGGCTTATTCTCCCGAATCCGGGCGATCATATTCGCTTGAATCTCTTGGCTGACGGTCTTTGGGACGTAGCCCGACGCTTTCAACTCTTTCAAGGTGGCGGCCTGTTTCATGGCGTTTATATTCGTTTAATTCGGTTTTTCTCGTAGTCCTCGAAGAGCATTTGCCCCAAATCCGAAAGGCCGGTCAAAAAAGCTTTTCCTTGGTTTTGGGCGGTAAACCGCTCCACAAATTGCCGCAGGTAGGGGTCTTGGGCAATCATGAACGTGGTAATGGGAATTTTTAACTTCCGCGCTTGGGCCGCCTGGTTCAGGCACTTGGACACAATGAACTCGTCCAGCCCGTTGGGGTTCATGTACAGCTCTCCGGAGGGGAGCTTCACGCAGCTCGGCTTGCCGTCGGTGATCATGAAGATCTGTTTGTTCGTGTTCCGCTTCCGCCGCAGAATGTCCATGGCCAACTCCAGTCCGGCTACCGTATTGGTGTGGTAAGGGCCCACCTTGAGGTAGGGAAGTTCCTGGATGGGGATGGGCCATGCCTCGTTGCCAAAAACAAGGACGTCAATGCCGTCTTTGGGGTACTTCCGGTGGATAAGCTCCACCAAAGCCATCGCCACCTTTTTGGCGGGCGTAATGCGGTCTTCGCCGTAGAGAATCATGGAGTGGCTGATGTCGATCATCAGCACTGTGCTCATCTGGGCCTTGAACGTGGTTTCCTCTACCACCAAGTCCGACTCGGTCAGGCGCAGGTCGGCTATCCCGTGGTTCACCTGCGCATTTTTCAAGCTTTCCGACATGTTGAGGTTGGACAACCCGTCCCCAAACTGAAAGCTCCGGGTTTCGCCGTCCCGCTCGTCGCCCGCGCCCAATTTGGAGGTGCGGTGGTTGCCAACGCCCGATTTTTTCAGCTTGCCAAATATTTGGTCCAAAGCGTGTTCCCGCAGGGCCGCCTCGAGTTTGGCCGTGAGCACCTGGCGGGAATTTCCCGGCCCACCGTCGCCTTCGCCGTCTTCCGACGGCTCCAATTCCTCGCGCAGGTATCCCCGCTTGATCAGGTCTTCCTTGAATTGCTCCAGGGTGTACGCCGCGGAAAAGATGCTGTATTCCGCGTCCAGCTCCTTCAACCAGTCAAACGCTTCCTCCACGTCGCCCGACGTGTGGGTGAGCAGCTCTTTAAAAATCCCGAATACCCGATCGAAGGGTTCTTCCTCCTTGGGAACCTGCTTGCTGAAGAGGAAACCCTTGCCGGGGTTGAATGGTATACCGTCGATCATACCCCAAGGTAACACCGACGGGGGCTAGATGTTTCTGACGTGGGGGATAAATACGGCAAAAGAACGTTGCGGTGCGCACCTAACAAACCCATCCTTGCCTCCGGGCAGTATTCAAGAGCCAGGTAGCCGTTTGGACCCCTGCCGTTTGGCCGCATGAACGCAACGTCGTACATTTAAGAAAAACACGCAAACGATGGACAACTTCACCAGCTTGCTTCAATTAACCCTTGGGCTTTCGGTTGCCTTTGTTTGGACCTTTCGCTTCGATAACGTAGTCAAAGAATTTTTGCTTTTTGGCCTGAGCGACTTAACGCGCAGCCTCGTGGGGGTCTCTAAAATTGCGCTGGCCACCCTAATCGTTGCTGGAATTTGGTACCCGTCCCTGGTGCAAATCCCGGCGGTACTGATGGGCCT
>JBILEM010000131.1:0-4705 GCA_044352085.1 Schleiferiaceae bacterium | reverse complement strand
CATAAAGTAGAGGGGGTACTTTGCCTCCTTCAAAAGGGCTGCCCCTTCCTCGTTCCAAAACTCACGAACCCCCTTGATCTGGAGCAGCGGCATGCCAAAAACACGGTGTCCCTTGTCCGTGACCATCCAATCCGGGTCCACCCGATCCAAGCGGGTCAGGCCTTCCTCCACCCACGGGTTCAAGAACTTGGAAACCCCCGCGTCTTTCCGAATGTCCAGAATGGACGGCTGTTCAAAGCCCGCATCCCCCCAACACTTAGCAAATCCGTTCTGCTCCCGCGGCTTGCCCATCATCCGGTATACACATCCGGCGCAGGCCATTTTCTTGGGCGAACGGAAAGCCTCAAAATCTTCAACGCGGGCCAACGCAGCGGTCATCCTGGCCGACTCCGCCCACGCCTTCTCCTTGTAGGCAACCAGGACGTCGGCACAGGGCCATTCTACCAAGAGCTCTTGGGCCAACAGTTCCTCCAAATCGCCCAGATAAGACACTTTTGCCCGGCGGTATCCACTCGGCAGCAGCTCGTCTTCTACCAAAAAGTTCCCGTACAATCCTTCAGCCAGGGCCACAGCGTTCTTGTGCATCAGGCACAGTTTGGGCACTACCCGGTACTCCGGGCACGCGCGCTCTACCAGCCCCGTTTGAAAAGCTAAATCGAACAGCTTCTCTTCCAACTTTTTGACCTGCTTTTGCGCCTCCTTGCCTTCCAAAAGTGGGTCAAATCCCGAGCTTTTTACTTCGATCAATTCCAGCTGTTTGCCCTTTTTACGCAGGACGTCCACCCGCGCTGCGCGTCCGTCAAACAAAAAAGTGGCTTCGTACAGCACTCCCTCGTCGTGGCGGTTCAGCCAATCCAGCGTTTCTTGGGCCGCCGCTTCCAGGCCGCCTTCCATCGGAATTTCGTATCCGCCTGCATAGGTTTGCTGGGCCAAGAAGCCCACCATGTGCCCAATTCGGGCCTGGTACATCAGGTATTGATTCTCGTCGTTCCTCGAGGGATACTTGTGCTTTTTGAAATACAACTTCGCCAAACAATCCCGCGAATGGGTGTAATCGGATTTGGATAAATACATGGTCTTTGTTTTTGTACTTATCCCACCCGGCGAAGCCCGCAGTGGCGTTCAAAAGAGGCTTGAAGCAGCGCGTCGAATGGAATCCCCTCTTCTCCAGGCACTTCCAAATTCAGCTCGTCCAGCAAATACCGCCGTATTTCGGTTTCGTCGAGGGTTTCCTGTTCAAATAACCGATGCGCCAAACCCACCAAGGCCGTTTTGTTCTCCTCCAAAAGGGCCAGCGTGTCTGCATGAACCGTTTCCAGCAATTCTGCAACCTCCTTGTCCAGAGCGGAATCGTCTGCCTTCACCGACCAATCGCAGTCCGACGATAGGGGGTCTGCGTGGTAATGAACGGAGCCCAGTCCTTTCTTCTTGACCAAAATTCCGGCCATGCGGGTTGCCCGCAGAATGTCGTTGGACGAGCCTCCCGTTGTCAGCTCCTTGCCAAAAACAACTTCCTCCGCTGCCAGTCCCGCGTACAGCACCTGCAGTTCCTTTCTTTTGTCCGCGAACGTGTGGACCTGCACCGACGAACCCGTTTTGGTGGCCGAATAGCCCAATAAGGATCGGTCTGCCGTGACGCAATTCAGCCGGGTGGGAAACACCCCAGTTTGCAGAATTTGAACCAAGGCGTGCCCCGATTCGTGCACGCTGATGGCCGCACGTGTTGCCGGGCTTTTGTTGTCCTTGGCCTTTTGGTTGAGCAAGGTGGCCTGGTCCGCATGTTCCCCCACGGAATTCTTGCCCTTGTAGAATACGGTGACCAATTTCCCCGAACGATCGCCGAACAACAAGGCCCGATCGGGAACGCTTTTCAATTCGCGGGCGGCTACCAAAATTCCGGGCAACCGGTTCGTAACCAACTCTTCGATGGTGCTCAACACGGGACGAACGCCCTGCGCCGGAGCCACGCCCTCGCTGTACACCAAGTCCAGCAACGTGGTGTCCGCCGCCATGGCGAATCCAGAGAACGGTAAGTAGTCTTCCAAAACCTGAGCCACCCGACGCCGAATGATTTCCTGGTATTCGGAACGGCCGAATGCCGGATAAATCAAGTGCCGGTTGCCCAGTCGGGCAATTTGCTCGGGCTTGTACCGCTCCTGAAGCGCGCGCTTGATGTCGGAAAGCCCAATTTGGGCCGACTGCGCCTTCATGACGTCGGCGTCGGAATCTGCATCCAGATCACCGGCCATTTGGAACGCGTCGTCCAAGTTTCCCGCCACAATCACCAATGACCGGCGCAGGTCGTGCCGAATGGGGACCATCAACGCCCGCAATTCCGCCTCGAACAAATCGACCATCTCTGCAGCCGTTTGTTTCTTTATCAACTCTTGATAAACCGAAAAAGCGGTTGGCCACTTTCTTGGCGCCAAATCCGACAACATCTCCAAAAACCGGAATCGGATAAAAAACGGTTGTCGGTTGCCCCGTTTCCGAGTCATTTCACCAATCAACAACTCCGTTGTAAAGTCAAAATCGCGGTCGTCCATGACGCTTTCGTACAAGCCGACTTCCTTGCATACCCGACCGTTCTCGACTTCCACACCCAGGTCAAGGCACTGGCGCAATTTGCGAATCTCCTGGAATGCACGTGTGACTTGATGGGCCTCAATCACTTCCTCCACCATGCCCGTGTCCAACCAGTCCCACAGGAATCCGTCCGAAAAAACTTCCTTCCCGCGCTCTACCGTAAATCCGCGCTGAAACTCGTCCAGCAGGATGATTGGAGGCTCAGACCCCTCGATTTCCGCCAATTGGATCAACCGCCGAGACAATCCGCTGGAGATTTTCAGCTCCCCGCAGTCAAAGGCATTGAGCCGGTTGGACCACTCCATGTGGTGCGCCAAACGTCGAACCAACGAACTCTTCCCGACGCCCGTCAACCCCCACAAACTGATGATGGTTGGCCGCTGTTGCGCGGCCGGCATGCAGGCCCACGCAGTAACCCCTTCCACCAAGGTGTCGATGATGGCATCCAATCCGACAAATTCGGACTTTAATAACTCTTTGGCACGGCAAAGCCGGGCACGTTGTGCTTGGAAATGGTCTTGCATGGTATGGGGTATTGGTACCCTGCAAAGGTGAGAACGCACCTCCCTCAAATAGTGAGGGAGGTGGAAATTATTTGACCGAATTCAGCAACTCCGTCAATCGCTTTTTGTATTCTTTTTTAAACGATTCAGGGCCAACAACTTTGAACTTATAAATAAGCCGAGACAGCAGCTCCATTAACTCGTAATTGGGGTCCACCATCCACCGAATTTCGTGCCATCCGTCCTTCTTTGGAAGGGGTGCGTGAAGCAGATCCAGTTGGTCAAAATTCAAGGTCGCTTGCAGCCATCGGAAGGCTGGGCCTTCCACGTGCAGCACGACCTCCTGTGCATCTGCGTCGTGCCCAGAAACACCGATGAACCGCCGGCCAAATACCCCCGGGGCATCTCCCGGGCGAGGGACGAAGTTTTCATCCAAACGAACATCCGTAATGCCGTCCAACCGAAAAGCACGCGGGGCCTTGTCGTCTGCGTACGCCGTGTCGCGCGCAAACAAATACCACTGGCTGGCGTACCACCGAATGAACATGGGTTCGATTTTTCTCGTCTTTATCTCGTTGTTTATCATGGATTTATAACCCATCGTAATGCGGCGAGACTGCTTGAGTGCACTGACCACATCTTTCATGTAGTGTACGTCTTGACCCAGTTGGAAGAAGCCCAAATCAAACACCGGCACTTCCGAGCCCTTCACCTGAACCATCTCCGCAAATTGGTTGTTCGTCGATGCCGCCAAGAACCGGTTGGTGTTGTCACCCGGCTCGATGTAATACCGATTACGGCGCACTTCAATGCGCATCAAATGCTTCTCGCGAAGTTGCCGCAAGTGACGCTCTATACTTTTGACGGAAACGTTCTTTCCAGAGTACTTTGCAGCGACATACTTCAGTTCCTCCATGTTCGCGCCTTCGGGTCGGCGCATTGCGTCTACCAAGCGTTCTAAATAAAAATAATCAAGTGCCATAGGGCGCCAAATATAGCTGAATTGGGTGCGAAAAAAAATCGACAGACGGCATTTGGTCTCAAAGGAGACCATTTACTCCTCGGTTATGTGAGGGAGTATGAAAAAGTTTCCTTTGATTTGCGCCTTTAGAAATGGTGCTGACTTTTTTTTCTATTGCACCCCAATTCTCGTAATGGGCTTGTAGGGATAACTTTCCTCACGTTGATTTAACCTGCTTAAGGATGCTGGCAATATCCATTTACTCCAATCCAACTTCTGGACTACCTCTTGAAACCGGTGATTGATTGGTCTTTTCCGCAGCTTTTGCGCCACCCGTCGTATCTTCATCCCATGCGGCGCACTCCACTTCCCTTCATCGCTCAAATCGCCATTTTCCTCCTGATCGTCTGTGCCGCGCAACCCGCGTTGGCCCAATCGCCCCCCTTTCCCTTCGCGCAAAACCCCGATCCGGGCCCGGTCTACGCAGACTCCACCGTGCCCCGTATAGACATTTGGATTCCTGCCGACACCCTCCAACGCATCCTTTCCGACGTCACCTCCGACCGCGAATGGCGCGCTCGATTTCGCTGGCAGGGCAACGGGCTGCGGGATTCTGTCGGTTTGGTGGGTTTTCGACTCAAAGGGAATACCTCCC
>JBILEM010000130.1:0-4849 GCA_044352085.1 Schleiferiaceae bacterium | reverse complement strand
CACCTGGCTCACAGCCCGGTAACCGCCCTCTCTGAATTGGCCCAAAAAGCCTACAAAGAAGTCAGCTACCACGCTCAGTTCAGCGCCGAATGGGTCATCCGACTGGGCGACGGCACCGAGGAATCCGGCGCAAAAGTTGTTGAAAGCATCGCCCGTCTGTGGCCCTACACCGGGGAACTTTTTGAAGACACCGACCTGGACCGCCGCTTGGCCGAGGCCGGGGCTGTGCCCCTTCCCTCCTCGCTTCGCTCCTTGTGGTTGCAGAAGGTCGAAGAAGTTTTGGCCATGGCCACGTTGGACCTGCCCGACCCCGCAGCGTACATGCAAAAAGGAGGCCTCCACGGCCGCCACACCGAACACCTGGGCTTCCTCTTGGCGGAAATGCAGTTTCTGCCCCGCGCCTACCCCGACGCCAAATGGTAACCGCCGCCGCCGACAAAGACATCTTGGAGGTCTTGGCGTCGGTTCTGGACCCCGAAGTTCCCGCTGTCAGCATTGTGGACCTCGGCATGGTCCGCTACGCCGAACAATCCCCCGATGGCACGGTACGCGTGGGACTCTCTCCCACCTACACCGGATGCCCGGCCACCGACGTCATTGTACGATTGACCGAAGAAGCCCTGCACGCCGCTGGATTTGCTTCCACGCACGTCGAAACGGTTTTGTCACCGCCATGGACCACGGACTGGATTACGCCCGAAGGACGCCACAAATTGGAAGCGTACGGCATTGCCCCCCCCGTGGGATCCTCGGCAGACAAAAAATCGCTCTTTGCCCCCAGCCCGGTGGTGCGGTGCCCCCGTTGCAAAAGTTTGCACACCACGCGGGTATCCAATTTTGGCTCCACGGCCTGCAAGGCGCTGTACCAATGCGACAACTGCCAAGAGCCGTTTGACTACTTCAAATGTTTGTAAGCGTCGACTTGCTTACGAAGCACAAAACGCTCATCGCATTCGAATGAAAAAAGAAAGGCGGCCTCTTGCGAGGCCGCCTTTTTTTCGAATTGGCTTTGTTGGTTTGGTGCCAGGCCGGTTACTGAAGTAACAAAGGTGGGGTTTTTAAGGATTCCTCTCTCATAATTTGGGAAACTATGGGAAATTCCCGTATTTTCACATAATGCGATGGATCGTACCTGCCCTCCTTTTCGTGCTTGTGTTTCTAAGCCAAAACACGGATGCACAGACACTTCCAAATTCAGTCGGTCCGCAGCCGGGGAAAATGGCCATCGTCAAAGACGGAGGGGTCTTGTACGGATTGCAGCTGTCGCAAAGGCAGTCGTACAAATGGCAAAACAACCGATGGGTGCCCTTTGGGCAGCTGGACGTGAGCGTTCCGGACCGGCGGTTGCCCTATTTAAGCCACGCCGTCGCTCACAAACGCGAACAAGGTGGATACTATGTTGGAGTGTCGGGGTTTGGGCACCTGTGGGAATACCGCCAAGGGCGACTTGAACGCTTGGATACCACCTTTTTCGCGGGCTCTAATTTTGGAGCGGATCGTTTTGTCTACCACGACACCCTCTACTCCCACGGGGGGTATGGCTTTTGGTTGAACCATGGCGTGCTCACCTACTTTGATCCCCGGTACAAAGAATGGGAGCGCACTGCCCTAACGGGCTATTCCGGACCTGTGCAGCCCTATCCAATTTCTGGATTCTCCGGAAAGAACAAGCGCTGGGTGTGGTCCGTTTCTTCTTACCGGGAAATGGACGCACAACCGATGTTCGAGCCGAACGGCCTTGTCTACGAACTGGATCTCGTTCGTCGCTCCATGAAAACCGCGGGACACGTTAGGCATTCCATCTGGAAACAACTGGGGAGTCCTATTGCCGCATGGGACAGTGTGGTACTCGTGGAGGGGCTCCACGGGGGGGTGCTCATCGATATGGCCAAAAACGAAGTCCGGCTTGTGCCTGAAAATGTTATGGTAAGCGCCCTGCTTGCTCCCCTGGACGATTGGGGGGCGGGCTGCGTGGCGCTGGACGATACCTTGGAAATTTTCAGCATCAAGGACCGCGCACGATCCCAGGTCATGGTCCATGACCGAATCGCCCTCAGGGACTTGTGGGAGGCTTCCACACCACTCGGCTCCTTTCTTGAGCCCGTGTGGATAAATGGGCTCAAACGGAATTTTTGGCTCCCTCTTTTGACCTTGGTCATTGGCCTTGCTGCCTGGTGGGTGGGAAAACAGGGGCCGCCGAAACCCCGAGGAGTCCTATTCTTTTATCGGTCGCTCGATTCCTACGAACAACGCCTTCTTGGCGCCATGCTTGCGGCACCCGGCGCCAAAAAATGGACCTCCCACGAGTTGGACGCCGTGCTTCAAATCCAAGACAAAACGTGGGACAATCAAAGGAAAATCCGCAAAACAACCCTAAATGACCTCAACAACAAAGCATTGCAGTTTTTGAATGTGTCTCCTTTGATTTCCGACGAAAGAGACCTCGAAGACCGGCGAGAAAAGCGGTACTTTGTAGCGAACGAAGCAATCGCTTGGAAAAAAGAATTGGTCGACCTCTTACACCCCCAACAGTCCCCCACATGAACATCCCCATCCACGTAGAACACCGGAACGGAGTGGCCTTGGTCACCTTGAACCGACCCGACAAATTCAACAGCTTCAACCGGGAACAAGCTTTGGCGCTGCAGAAGGTGCTTCACGATGCCAATGACAATCCCGACGTGCGGTGCGTGTTGCTCACCGGTGCCGGAAAAGCCTTCTGCGCCGGCCAAGACCTGGGCGAAGCCATTGATCCCAACGGCCCCGGCATGCGCACCATCCTCACCGAGCACTACAACCCTTTGGTCCTCCAAATCCGGAATTTGAAGAAGCCCGTTGTAGCTGCCGTGAATGGCGTAGCCGCCGGTGCGGGCGCCAGCTTGGCTTTGGTGTGCGACGTAATTGTGGCCTCCGAAAACGCCTCCTTTGTTCAAGCCTTTACCAGCATTGGACTCATTCCCGACTCGGGAGCTACCCTCGCTCTGCCCAACCTCATTGGGTTCGGCAGGGCCAGTGCAACCATGCTCCTGGGGGACCGCATGACAGCCCACGAGGCCCAGCAAGCCGGGCTGGTGTACAAAGTGTACCCCGCTGCCACTTTTGCCGACGACGCCTTGGCCTTGGCCGAGACCTTGGCAAAGCGCCCCACGCGGGCCTTGGCCTTGGTGAAAGAGGCCCTCAATGCCTCCGTTTTTGCAAATTTGGAAGCGCAATTAACCACCGAGCTGCACTTGCAATTGGCTGCCTCTGAAACCGACGATTTCCGGGAAGGTGTTGCGGCTTTTTTGGAAAAACGAACCCCCGAGTTCCTGGGAAAATAAATCCACACCATGAAAATCTTAGTCATTGGCGCCGGCGCCATGGGATCGGGCATTGCCCAAGTTCTGTCCCAAGCCGGAGAACACGTTGCGGTGTACGACACCAAACCGGAAATGCTGGAAAAAGCCGAAGGTCGGTTGGCCCAAACGCTGGAAACGTTGGTTGCTAAAGGCAAGTTCACCGCCGACGAAGCCGCCGGGATTCGGAGCCGCATTGTCTACACGGACAACCTCCGGGACGGGGAAGGCGCGGAGTTGGCCATCGAAGCGATCTACGAAAACTTGGATGCCAAGCGTTCGGTATTGCGCATTTTGGACGACTTGTTGGACGAAAAAGCCATCCTGGCCTCCAACACCAGCTCCCTGAGCATTGCATCTTTGGCCGCGGGAATCCACCGACCCGAACGGGTTGTTGGTCTGCACTTTTTCAATCCGGCGCCCGTGATGCCCTTGGTCGAAGTGGTGCCTTGCTTAACCACGTCGGACGCAACCGTGGCACAATGCATGGACTGGGTCCGTCGGTGGAAGAAGACCGGGGTCATCGCCAAAGACACGCCGGGCTTTATTGTAAACCGCGTTGCCCGTCCCTACTACGGCGAGGCGCTGCACATGGAAGAAATCCAACTGGCCGACCGCGCCACCATCGACTGGGCCCTCACCGCCCACGGGGGGTTCAAAATGGGGCCCTTTGCCCTGATGGACCTGATTGGCCACGACGTCAACTACACCGTGACAGAAACCGTCTGGAAACAATTCTACTACGACCCCCGTTTCCGGCCTTCTCTGGCCCAAAAACGCTTGCTGGAAGCCGGTTGGCTGGGCCGCAAAAGCGGCAAAGGGTTCTACCTCTACGGCGACGGCGTTGTTCCGCCGGCTCCCAACGAAGACGCCCAACTCGCAAAAATCATCGTGGACCGCACCTGGGCCATGATTATCAACGAGGCCTTCGACGCGCTCTACCGCGGCGTGGCCACGGCTGAAGACATTGACACCGCCATGAAAATGGGCGTCAACTATCCCTTGGGGCCTTTTGAAAAGGCAGACCAATGGGGGCTGCACGAGGCGGTTGCCGTGCTCGACGGTCTCTTTCAGGAGACGGGAGACCCCCGGTACCGGGTGTGCCCGTTGCTGCGTTCCGAGGCAGGCGGTCGGTAATGCCGGCGTGCGGTCAATAGGCGAGGAGCGCGTCCAACGCGCTTCGCACCTTGTCTGCATTGGGCAACATGGTCGCTTCCAGGGTTTTGTTCAAAGGGACGGCCGGAACACGCACGCTTCCCACCAACCGGACAGGGGCGTCCAAATGGGCAAAGCAACGGTCTGAAATCCGGCCTGCGATGGCCTGTGCAAAGGTTTGACCGACCGGTTCTTCGGTTACCACCAAACAACGGCCGTGGGCTTCTACCCGTGCGGCTACCAGCTCTTCGTCCCAGGGGGCCAAGGTGCGGAGGTCGATGACTTCCACGCGGCCGGGCCACTGTTCCGCGGCGGCTAAACTCCAGTACACCCCCATGCCGTAGGTCACCACAACGGCC
>JBILEM010000129.1:0-4850 GCA_044352085.1 Schleiferiaceae bacterium | reverse complement strand
CATGGCCCAATTTCAGGGAAAAGACCTCTATGCCGTCCAGCGCACCAATCAGTTTAACATGCTAACAGTAAGTCAGTTGGAATCCTCATTGGATTCGTTGAATCGGATGATTGGCACGCGGAGACACGAGATGGGCCGCGAGTGGACCTTGCGGTATTCCGGACTGGACAGCGCCCGAGCATGGAGAACGGAGCAAAATCCGTCTGCTCCATTTGAACAGCTCGACCCTGTGGACCAAGCCCGGATAGTGGGCAATGCACGTTTTATGGCAGAAGCCCAGCGAGAACGCCTGGCCCAATCGAAAATGGAGCTGGACTACCGGTCGGAAGTGGCTATTCGGCACCGGTTGGAGTGGCACAAGAAATTCGCCATTGGCTTGACCTGTGTTTTGCTCTTCTTTATTGGCGCTCCGCTGGGGGCCGTCATACGCAAAGGTGGATTTGGACTGCCTTTTGTACTGAGTGTGGTGCTCTTTTTGCTGCATTATGTACTGGGGATGGTGTCGGAAAAAATGGGGCGTGGAGCCGTGATTGGGGCGGCCGAGGCCATTTGGCTTCCCAACCTCGTACTTTTGCCGTTAGCGGTTTGGATTACGTGGCTTGCGGCGCAAGACAAAACCTGGAATTTTCGAAAGAATGAACGTACTGCACCTGTGCAATAAAGTCCCCTACCCCGGTCGGGACGGCAGTACCTTGGCTATGGAGGCCTTGGTACGGGTGCTTGTGCAATCCGGGAATCAGGTGACCACCTTGGCTTTGAACACCCGAAAACATTGGGTGGAGAAACCGTCGTATCCAAAAGAATGGGGAAAAAAGGCCCGCTTGATTGCCGTTCCGGCCAATACGACGCCTACCCTCTTTGGAGCGATTTGGGCGTATTTCAATAAAATTCCGTACACGGTAAGTCGGTTTCATACCCGGCGGTACGAAAAGGAGCTGATACATCTCCTTCAACTGCAGTATTACGATGCCATCGTTGTGGATGGACTTACGCAAGCCGTTTACCTCTACGAACTTAAAGAGTGCGGTTTGCCTGTTTTTTACCGGGCGCACAATGTGGAATACCGCATTTGGGAACACGTGCTTAAAGGCACGCGAAATCCGTTGAAGCGTCGATTCCTGCAAAGAGAAATCGAATCCCTTCGGGGTTTTGAGATAGACATGTGGACCACGTTTCAAGAAAACTGGGCCATTACTCCCGAAGATGCCTCTGCGATGAATGGGTGGGCGCTGCCCTGCACCGTGGGGCAATGGCCTGAAGCCGTCAATCCTCCCTCCGCTCGGTTGTTTCACATGGGAGCCTTGGACTGGGCACCCAACGTCGAAGGGCTGCAGTGGCTCGTTCAATCGGTTTGGCCCTTGGTTCGCGAGGCCCTGCCCCAGGCCGAATTGACGGTATTTGGACGTGGAAAAAGACTGAGGGAATTTCACTTGCCAGAGCAAGGCATTCGTGCGCGTTCCGCTCCGGGTCCCTACGCAACGGCCACCCAAGAAATGGGAATTTCCCTCATTCCTTTGTGGAGCGGCAGCGGAATGCGAATCAAAGCATTGGACGCGATGGCCAATAACAAAGCCATTGTTTCCACATCGTTGGGAATTGAAGGAATCGGTTTTTTGGACGGAGAACACGGCTGGGTGGCAGACACCCCCGCGTCTTTTGCTCGCGCCATCGTGCAGGCCGTTACGGACGCCTCCGAACGGGAGCGAAGGACCCGCCAGGCACACGCCTTCGCGCAGTTGAACTTCGCAGACGAACGATGGGCTACCCAGGTTAACGAACATTTGAAACGCTTTAAGCATTTCCGGTTTTGACGGGTTTAGCGCTCCTTCTTTTGGCGTTGCCGTATGTACTATTTCCGCTGGGCATGGCCTTGTTGGCTGGTTTTGCGCGCAAACAAAAACCCGCTCCGTTGCTTGACGACCCCGATTGCCCCACGATGGATGTGGTGGTTGCCGCTTACAACGAGGAAAAGGTCATTAACAATCTGTTGAACTCCCTGCTGAAATCGGACTACCCCGCAGAACGGTTGCGCATTTGGGTGGGGTCGGACCTTTCGTCGGACCAGACGGACGCTTTGGTACAAAAGTGGAGCGCTCAAGACCCCCGCATTCAACTGGTTCGGATGGAGCAGCGAACCGGGAAATCGGGAATAATCAACCGCTTGGTGGACTTGGGAAACGGACACCTGGTGGTGGGAACCGACGCAAACATTGTTTTTGCTCCAGATACCCTCAGGCGCCTGGCCTCCACCCTGCTGCGCCGAAAAGCGGGGGTGGTCGGCGGTCGTTTGGTCTACCGATCGGCATCGGATTCTGAAGCAAATCGGGCTTTGGAGGGTCTCCCCGCGGGGGCATCACTCCCACGCACAACAAAACCCGCCGACGGTTCCATTGCCCAGGAAGAGCAAGCGTACACGGCCTTTGAATCCCGCTTGAAACAATCGGAAAGCGACCTTTTTGGCGCTGCAATGGGCGTGGAAGGCGGGTGTTACATGGTGCAACGAACCCTGTGGAAACCCATTCCTCCGGCTACGTTTATGGAAGATTTTTTTGTTTCCATGCAGGTCCTCGCTGCGGGTTGGCCTGTTTTGTGGGACGGCCAGGCCTTGGCGTTCGAAGATGTTTCAACAGACCCCCGGGAAGAATTTGCCCGGAAAACGCGAATTTCTCTGGGCAATTTTCAGAATTTAGCCCGGTTCTGGCCCCTTTTGCTCCAAAAACCCGTTCCTGTAGGCGTGCTGTTCTTCTTGCACAAAGTACTCCGTTGGATTTTCCCTTTGAGCGCTCTTTTCGTTCTGGGATCTGCGGGAAGCAGCCTGATCTGGGGAAATTCGGCTGCTTGGGATTGGGTGGCGTTGTCCGGCTGGGCGGTTGCAGGGGTTTCTTTTCTTTCCTTGTTCGTTTGGCCTTCGCGGGTCCGCAATCCATTGAAACCCGTCGGGTACTTTGTGGCTTTGAATGGTGCATTGCTTTTGGGGCTTTATCGGTACCTTCGCGGCGTAAAATCCAGCGTCTGGACGCCTACCAAACGCACCACCTAATTTCCCATGGAAAACCACGCATCTGCCCCAGTGACTGACCCCATCGAATTGAACCGGATTGAGGAGGCCTTGGAGGCGTTGGCAGCCGGTAAAATGGTCTTGGTGGTGGACGATGCCGACCGCGAAAACGAGGGGGATTTGGTGGCTGCAGCCTCGCTAATCACGCCGGAAACCATCAATTTTATGGCGAAACACGGCCGGGGGTTGATTTGTACGCCTTTGCTGGAGTCCCGCTGCAACGAATTGGATTTGCACCCCATGGTGCAGCGCAACACGGACCCCCACCATACCGCCTTTACGGTTAGTATTGACCTCCGTGGAAACGGGGTAACAACGGGAATCTCTGCCAGCGACCGAGCGAAGACCATTTTGGCGTTGGTTGACCCGACGACCCAACCGGATGACTTTAACCGACCCGGGCATATTTTCCCTTTGCGGGCCAAACCCGGAGGGGTTTTGCAACGCACCGGGCACACCGAGGCCGCTGTGGATCTTGCGCGGCTGGCTGGATTGCCTCCCGTGGGCGTGATTGTAGAAGTCATGAACGAGGATGGCACCATGGCCCGTCTTCCTCAACTGATGGAAATGGCTGAATCGTGGAACATGCCCTTGATCTCGATTGCCGACTTGGTAGCCTACCGTTTGGCCCAGGAGTCGTTGGTTAAGGAAGTGTACAGAACCGCTGTGGAAACCCCTTCTGGCACATTTGAAGCCGTCGTCTTTCAACAAAGCGAAGGCCTGGAGCACCTGGCTTTCACCTATGGGAACTGGGAGGCAGCCGACGAAGTATTGGTACGCATGCAGTCTGGGGGCGTTTTTGCCGACCCCGTAGACTGGATCGAACGCCGTCCCGAACACAAGTTGCACCAAGCGTTTGCGGCGATTGCACAGGCCGGTGCTGGCGTGGTGGTGTGCATGAATGCCCCCGTGGTTCCACGTTCCTTGGCCGAGAAATTGCAACAACGCAGCGCGGACAACCAACGGCCTTCGTTTGGGGGCGATGCCCGCGACTACGGCATTGGAGCGCAAATCCTGCGGGCTTTGGGCGTTCGTCGTGTCAACCTACTGACGTCCCAGCCCATGAAACGAGTGGGTATTGAAGGATACGGCCTCACGATTGACCGCAACACCCTGTTCAACGATCCTTCCGTCTGCGCTTAAACAGCCCCGACCACGTTTGGGCCTGGGTTCCAAACTCAATGCCTACGCCCTGGGTATAGGGACTGAGTCGGTCCAGTGCAGGGTTGTTGGTGTTGCTGCGGTTAAAAGCACGCGCCTTCCATCGCCCGTCTTGGGTGATTTTGTAATTGACTTGAACGTCGCCGACCAAACCGCTGGTGCTGTTACTGGCACCTTGTTTGCCCATGGGAACGTCCAGGGTGGTTTGAACGTTGATGCGGTCGTTGAGAAAGGCCTTGGAAAGGGCCACTTCCAGTTGGTCCCGGGCGTCGGACCGGTTGGAACCCGAGTAGGCCAAGTCGATGGAAATCAGGTCGCCCAAGCCTTGAGATAAAAAGTTAGAGAATTGGCTGGCGAGCATTTGGGTGGTGTTGGAGTTGACGGACTGTACCCCGTGGCTAAGCACCCCTTCGCTGGATTGCCAGAAACCGTTTGTCAGCAAGAGGCTAAAGGCCTGGATGTTGCGTTTGTCTGCGTCGGCCAACCGGTTGCGCAATTCCTCTTGCCAAGCGGGATTGGCATTGGGCAGCGCAAAGTCAAATGCCAAATGCGGCTGCATGAGGGGGCCGGACAGTCCCAAACCCAGCTGCACCGGTACACGTTGCCCGGCGTAATCCGGTTGGTTGACCAT
>JBILEM010000128.1:0-4851 GCA_044352085.1 Schleiferiaceae bacterium | reverse complement strand
TGGCCAAAAAATGGACCGCTGATTCGGCCGGTCACCTTCGTCACTTGGCGCAACGCTTCGCTGGAATCGTTCCTTTTGCCGCGGACAAACTCGAAGAAAATTTCAAAGCCTACTTGGCGGAGACCGGATTGGGGTTTGGCCAGATGGGGCCGGTGCTGCGCTTGGCCGTCACCGGCGTCACCATCGGACCTTCTGTGTTTGAAACCATGGCCCTTCTTGGACCCGACGAATCTCTGAATCGCATCGAAACGATTTGCCGTGCGCATTGAGGTAACCTCCCAAAAAATCTACGCCTACCACGGCTGTTTGCCCGAAGAAGCGCTGATTGGCTCGCCGTACGTGGTGGACCTGGCGGTGGAGGTTTCGGACGAACGCAGTGCCCAGTCGGACGAGCTTTCCGACACGGTGGACTACGTTCTGCTGGCCCGGATTGCCCGCGAAGAAATGGCCCAACGGGCTCAGTTGCTGGAAACCGTGGCCCAGCGCATCGGACATCGCATTTTGCGCGAAGCACCGGCCGTAGATTGGGCTCAAGTGCGTGTAGCCAAATTGGGACCCCCCATCGATGCCGACGTCGTGCGCGTGACCGTCCAAATGGAATTCACGGCTGCCTCTCGGTAATACAAGGCCCTCCAACACCCATTGGGGCGGATTTGGCAACAATGTTGTATCTTTGCCCTCCAACCAAAAAAGGTCTCGTGGCCGAGTGGCTAGGCTCAGCTCTGCAAAAGCTGCTACAGCGGTTCGAATCCGCTCGAGACCTCACTTTTTTCCCCGCTCCGGCGGGGTTTTTTTTGAAAAATTGGGGGTATTTTACCTGTTTTTGGTCCCATTTTTTGCTGCCGTACCTTTGGCGCATGGCAACTTATACCCTTTCTGACTTTGCCGCATTGGGATTGACTCCCTTGAATGCGGGCACCTGGACCGGTCAACTTTCTTCCAAAGAAGGCGCGCCCATCACCAGTTATTCCCCTGTGGATGGCCAAGCCATCGGACAGGTAACCACCACCACCCGTGCAGAGTACGATGCCGCCCTTCAAAAAGCGCAGGAGGCATTTCTCTATTGGCGCAACATTCCCGGTCCCAAACGCGGAGAAATCGTTCGCCAATTTGGCGACGTGCTTCGTGCCAACAAAGACCTCCTGGGCAAACTCGTTAGCTTCGAAATGGGCAAGTCCCTGCAAGAAGGCTGGGGCGAAGTGCAAGAAATGATCGACATCTGCGACTATGCCGTTGGATTGTCGCGCCAATTAACCGGTCTAACCATCCAAAGCGAACGGCCCAATCACCACATGATGGAACAGTGGCATCCGTTGGGCATTGTGGGTGTCATCAGCGCCTTCAATTTCCCCGTAGCGGTTTGGAGCTGGAATGCAGCCCTTGCCTGGGTGTGCGGAGACGTCGTCGTGTGGAAAGCTTCGGAGAAAGCACCTTTGTGCGCCGTAGCGTGCCAATACCTGTGGAACCAAGTAGCACGAGCCAACAACCTTCCCGAAGGAATCAGCACCATCGTCACCGGTACCGCCGAAGTAGGCCAATGGATGACGTCGGATTCCAGAATGCCTTTGATTTCAGCCACCGGTTCTACCGCTATGGGTCGGAAGGTGGGCGCTACTGTAGCCGAGCGATTTGGACGCAGTATTCTGGAATTGGGGGGCAACAACGCCATCATCGTCACGCCCGAGGCCGACTTGAAAATGACCGTCATCGGTACCGTTTTTGGTGCCGTCGGAACAGCCGGACAACGGTGCACCAGTACCCGTCGCCTCATTGTGCACGAATCCATTTTTACCAAAGTCGTCGACGCGCTGAAAAAGGCCTACAGCCAACTCAGCATCGGCAACCCCTTGGACCCCACCATGCACGTCGGTCCGCTGATCGATAAAGCCGCCGTTGCCCAGTACGAACACGCTTTACAGGAAGTCGTCAAGCAAGGGGGAACCATCTTGGTGGATGGCGGTGTCCTCACGGGACCTGGATACGAAAGCGGTTGCTACGTAAAACCGGCCATTGCCCACGTAAAAAATCACTACGCCATTGTACAGCACGAGACCTTTGCCCCTATTTTGTATGTGATGACGTACTCCACCTTGGAGGAAGCCATTGCCCTTCAAAACGGAGTGCCTCAAGGACTTTCATCGGCCATCATGACGTTGAACATGCGCGAAGCCCATGCCTTCTTGTCGGCTTCAGGATCCGACTGCGGAATTGCCAATGTGAACATTGGAACCAGCGGTGCGGAGATTGGCGGTGCTTTTGGCGGTGAAAAAGAAACGGGCGGCGGACGCGAATCCGGCTCGGACAGCTGGAAGGCCTACATGCGCCGCCAGACCAACACCTTGAACTACGGAAACCACTTGCCCTTGGCCCAAGGCATCGTTTTCAACATAGAATAACCATTAATTTTTTTTGATAAAGAATACTCTTGTATTTAATGGGGTGTTAATAAGGGGGATAACTTTTATCCCCCTTTTCTATTTTCAACCGTTTATTCACTTTATCAACAGGTTATAAACGGTGCATACGCTTTTCAAAATGTTCCTAATCAATAATTTAGTGATTATTGTCCCGGGTTGTTAAGAGCAGTATCCTTTTTCGAATGTGAAAATCTCTTTGGTGGATTTAAAGGGGTGCTTGTGTGGGTAAAGTGGGGTAATTTTGTTGGGTCTGGTTTTTGTACCCATTTATCCACATCTATTCACAGGTTATGAACATAGCTATTGGTTCCGATCACGCCGGTTTTGCTTTAAAAGAGAAAATCAAGGCATTGCTTCAAGAAGAAGGCCACACCGTTGTTGACCATGGGGCCTATTCGGAAGAGCGCGCTGATTATCCCGACCACGCCCACGCAGTAGCCAATGACCTGGAGGATGGAATGGTGGACTTGGGTATTCTTCTCTGTGGTTCTGGAAATGGAATTGCCATGGCTGCCAATAAGCACCAAGGGATACGTGCCGCTATTTGCTGGAATCCTGAATTGGCCTCTTTGGCTCGTCAACACAACGATGCCAATATTTTGGTTTTGCCTGCACGTTTTATTGAAGTATCTGAGGCGTTTGCATGTGTAGCGGCTTTTTTAGAGGCAGAGTTTGAAGGAGGACGCCATGCGGACCGCGTGGCTAAAATTGCCTGTGCGTGAATAAATCGGTAGTCCAGTGGCTCTCTTTGTACCGACGAAGGCGTTTTTCGCACAGCCTGTTGGTTCAAGGATTGGTGTTGGGCACTTTGGCCTTGTTGCTTTGGCTTGCATTTCTTCTAGCGGAAACGTTTGGCTATTTTTCCCCACAGATTAAATCCTTCTTGTGGGTTGCTTCTTTGTTGGTCGTAAGCGTTTATGCTTTTCTAAAGGGTGTACTTCCCGTGTTCCAATGGTTCCGGGGTACCTACTATTCCCTTGCCGACTGTGCTTTGGAAATTGGAAAGAAGTTTCCTGAAATAGACGATAAATTACTCAATGCTTATCAGTTGGAGCTGATGGGATCGTCGGTTCGAATTCAACAGGCGGTAGAAGAAAGGCTCCAACAAGCCATTCGGTTTCCTATTTGGCAGAGCTTCTCGTGGTCTACGGTTCGTCCGTATGTTTTTGGATTTGCAACACTGGTGTCAATCCTTTTTGCCTTGTCCCAATACACCCCTACCCAAGAAGCGCAAAACCGCTTGTTTTCTTGGAACGAACGTTTTCTACCCCCTCCTCCTTTTGAAGTGAATTTTGACCTACCCAAGAAGGCCGAGGAAGGGGAACGGGTTCGGGTACGCGTCAAACCGTTACATGTTCAAGTGGCCTCTTTTTCGGCAGAAGTCAATGGGGAGGTTGTTTTTGGAAGCAAACAGGCAGACGGATCATTTGAGTTTATTTCCCGAATGGGCGCACAAGACCAATCCTGGGTTTTTGCTTTTGGAGAGTACACCTGGGAACCTAAAACGGTGCACTGGATTCCGGCAGTTGCGTGGAATTCCATTTCCTTACGCGTTGTACCCCCTGCCTATACCGGTGAACCTGCCCGCACAGTAACAGGACTCCAGGATTTGGACTGCCCATCGGGCACGCTGATTTCTTGGAAGGTCGACGCGGATCATGCACATGAGGTTCGTTGGAAGACCAATGGAAAGCAAAATCCGGTGCGTTTGGCTCCCTTCGAGGGGGTCTTTAGGTTGGAAACTCCCACGGTATTGGAGCTGCAAGCACGGAGTTCTCAAGGCAAATGGAAGTCCGGTGGGCGGATGAATGTGCGCGTGCAACCTGACAACCCACCCCTCTTCTCGGTCGATTGGAACATCGATTCCATTCGCGGAATTCTACAAGCAACGTGGAAGGCAGAAGATGATTGGGGATTGGGAAAAGTGGTTATTGGGCGATCCGAACAACGGTTGGGCAAGGTTCCTGCGGCAACAGGTTCCCAGGAAATATCGCTTCAAGGTTCCCGCGAAGACTGGTTTGCTTATGCAGTAGATACGCGGGGCCAAAAAAGTGCCGTGGTGGCCTTCACCAAACCTCGTTTTGGTGCGCAAGACCAACAAGTGGCCCAGGGAGCTCGTATTCGGGCCTTAGCGCAGCAGTCCAGCATGACCCGCAAAACAGCTCAGAAATTAACCCAAACAGCCTCTGAGGAGCGCCGCAGACAGACCCAACGCAAGAACGAGACGACCGACCGTGTGCAGCGCGAAGCGGAAGAAGAAATCAAAGCCGAGATGCGCAAGGAAATGGAGGCCATGAAGAAAGCCTTGCAAACCTTGAAGATGCCCCAAGCAGAAACCAAGGCACAAGAAAAACAGTGGGAAGAAGAGCGAAAGGCCTTGGAGAATTTGATGGAGCAGCTGCAAAAGTCGGAGCAGAATCCCACGGCACAAAAA
>JBILEM010000127.1:0-4859 GCA_044352085.1 Schleiferiaceae bacterium | reverse complement strand
CCACCAGTACATTGGCACCGGCAGCGAGCAGGAGGGGTGCATTTTCCAACGTGACCCCGCCGTCGATTTCAATCAGGAGTTCGGGGCCGGCCAGGGCGCGGAGTTGACGGACTTTTTCGTACGTGTGTTCAATGAATTTTTGCCCTCCAAACCCCGGGTTTACGCTCATCAAACACACCAAGTCGGCTTCGGAAACAATGGATTCCAACGCGGAAATCGGGGTGTGGGGATTAACGGCAATTCCAGGGCGCATACCGGCTTGACGAATCGCCTGCAAGGTGCGGTGCAAGTGGGTGCAGGCTTCCACGTGAACGGTGAGGTGATCCGCTCCCGCGTCGCGAAAGGCGTGGATGTACCGGTCGGGGTCGACAATCATCAAATGCACGTCCAAGGGCTTGGTTGCGGCTTTTTTGATGGCCTTGACCACGGGCAATCCAAACGACAAATTGGGCACGAAAACCCCGTCCATGATGTCCACATGGTGCCATGCCGCAGCACTGGCGTCCATCCGGCGGACGTCCCGTTCCAGGTTTCCAAAATCAGCGGACAAGAGGGAAGGAGCAATGAGGGCCATGCAGATGGGAAATTTTTCCCAAAGGTAGGGTGTATCTTGCGGCTATGGAACGAGATTACCGGGAAATGCAGGTCCTAAGCAAGCGCGTGGCCAAGGAAATCCGTGCTTTGCATGCCCGCAAAGGCCGTTTGGCGTCCGGGCAAATGCTGGTGGAAAGTCCCAAAGCCGTTCGCTCGTTTTTGGAAGCGGGCTGGTTGCCTTTGGTACTTGCCGGGACCGAGGCCGGGTGGGAGACGTTGGCTTGGAATGGGGCCGTGCCAGGTGCCGGGTGTTACACGGCCGATGAACGAGGGCTGGCGGAGGCTTCGGCCTTGGATTCTCCCTCGTCCTTTTTGGCGGTCTTCCCGCAGCCGCAGGCTCCCGAGATCCCCGCGGTTCCTTCCGGAATCCACATTTTATTGGATGGGGTGCGCGATCCGGGCAACGTCGGTACCATAATGCGGTTGGCCGATTGGTTTGGCGCAACTGCCGTTTGGCTTTCCGAAGACGCTGCAGATCCCTACCAGCCGAAAGTGGTCCAGGCATCCATGGGGTCCTTGGCCCGAATTCCCGTCGGCCGACTTCCCCTTGCGGACCTGCTGGAAGGGTGGAGGGCACAGGAAACAATTCCCGTATGGGCCACGGATATGGCGGGCACCCCGTTGGCGGCCCTTCCCAAATCAGACCCTACGGTTTTGGTTTTCGGAAACGAAGGACAGGGCATTTCGACTCCCGTGCGTTCGCTCTGTACCGGCACGGTCACCATTCCGCGGATTGCGCCGGGAGCGGAATCGCTCAATGTGGCCACAGCAGCGGCCATCGCCTTGTACGAAATCCGACGCTAAAAACCCGCAATTGTCTCACTCAAAGGTGAAGACGATGTAGGTGCATCGGCTTTGCAAAGCATTGAGGGACGCAACGTAATTGGTGCCGTCTTGCACCCTCAAGTCTCCCTGCCCAAATTGGTACCGGATTTGAGGGGAAAATTTGAAATATTCAAAATACAAATCGAGCCCTACGCCTAAGTCGTAGCCCCAATCTTGCTGCTTCAACTTGAATAACCGATCGTCCACCACTTTGGCCTTGCTGGCTAAGTCCAAGAGGTAATTCACCGAGCCTATGGCGTACCACCGGTGGTTGCCAATCCGTTCGGTTTTTAACTTGAATTCCAGGGGAAGAAGGACCAAACTGGATTCGACTTTTTTGTCGATCCAACGGCGCTGGCCCGTTGAAGGGTCCAGAGCGTCAAATCGAAGCAATCGTTCCCCGGCGGAATAGGTGGGTACGTGGCGTATGTCCATGTGGTCATTCAACCGAAAGTTGCTCACAATTCCCACCAGAAATCCGGGTTGCGATACGCTTTCCACATTGAAAACGGAGGCAGGGAATTGGGTGGCATGCCGTACCCGGAAGTCCATCTGGTTGACGCCCAAAATGAAACCAAAATGCACCGGCTTGCTGTCGTAACGGGGTAAATTCAACGTTTGTGCAGCAAGAGGAAGTGCGGTCAGGCCGGTGAGTAGGGCTACCAACAAAGCTCTCATGGAAGGATAACGCACGGTCGTGTGGTTTATTTTTCGGCCAGATAAAGGGTGGCAATGCCCAAGGTGAGCGGACGAGCACTCACTTTGCTAAAACCCGCTGATCGGAGTTCGTTGAGAAAAGCTTCGCCAAAGGGAAAAGCCTGCACCGATTCTGGAAGGTAGGTGTAGGCCGATGCGTCCTGGCTGATCCACTTCCCGATGCGCGGCAAAACGTGTTTGAAGTAAAAAAAATAAAACCCTTTGAAAGGCTGTTGGGTGGGCTGCGAGAATTCCAAAACGGCCAGCGGCGCTCCAGGCTTCAACACCCGGCGCATGTCCACGAGTCCGGCAGCCAAATCTTCAAAATTGCGCACACCGAAGGCCACGGTGACTGCATCAAAGGATTCGTCTTCGAAGGGCAATTGTTCGCCGTCTCCCAGGTACAGCTGAACGCGGTCTTCCAGGTGCCGTTTAGCGACTTTTTGTCGCCCTACCTCCAGCATTCCAGCCGAGATATCGGCCCCGTCTACCTGGGCAGTGGGGCAGCCTTTAGCAAGGGCCATGGCGAGGTCTGCGGTGCCGGTGGCCACATCCAAAATGCGTTGGGGCCGGTACTTGGACACAGCCCGAACGGTTTTTTTGCGCCATCCCACGTCAATTCCCAAAGACAAAACCCGGTTGAGAAAGTCGTATTTCCCGGCGATGGCATTGAACATGTCTGCCACCTGTTCTTTTTTGGAACCGTCGGCATGGTAGGGTTTTACTGTGGACATGGGGTCAACCAACTTCAATTTGGGCATCCGGATACCGGTAGGTAGCAGATTCTTTGCGCGTCTTGCTCAAAGCGAAGGCCAAAGTTACCGTGCCTACCCGTCCCACGAACATGGAGATCATCAAAATTATTTTCCCAGCAGGACTCAGGGATGAAGTGATTCCCGTACTCAGACCTACCGTACAAAAAGCGCTGACCTCTTCAAAAAGAAGCCTTGCCAAACCGAATTGGGCGTCGGTCATGCTCAATGCAATGACACTGATAAAAATGAGGCTGATGGAGAATAAAAAAACCGAAAAGGCCCGCCGCAGCAATTCCAAGGGTACCGTGGTTTTCATCAATTCGACTTTGTTTTCCCCCCGTATGGTGGACAACGCGGACAAAAAAACCAGCGCAAAAGTGCTGGTTTTGATACCTCCAGCCGTGGAACCGGAATTTCCGCCAATGAACATCAAGAAAACAAAGAAAAGCAACGTAGGCAGCGCCATGGCTCCAAAGTCCAGCGTGTTGAATCCGGCCGTTCGGGCCGTGGCCGATTGAAAAAAGGAAGACACCAGTTGCCCGACCCAGTCCATTCCCCGCAACGTGCCGGGCAATTCCAAGATCCAAAAAACGCCGGTGCCCAAAAGGAGGAGGACGGTGGCAGAGCCGAAGGCCATGCGGGTGTTCACCGATATGTGCTTCCACGGTTGGAGTTTCCGAGCGCGAATTTGTTTCAGCCCAAAAATTTCCCGCAGAGGAGAGAATCCCAATCCACCGAAAATCAAGGTAAACGCAATTACCAAGTGGAGACCATAGGAATGGACCACACCGGGATCCATCAGGCCGGCAGGAAACAGGGCAAATCCGGCATTGTTGAAGGCGGAAATGCTATGGAATACGGAGTAAAAAATGCGATCCCCTTGATTCTCAAACGGAAGCGCCCCCCATGAAAAATAGAGCAAAACCGCAGAAATCAGTTCAATCATAAGGGTCAGTTTGTACACCTGTTTAAACAAATCCATACCAGACTCCAACGATTCCGTGCTGTAGCTGGCTTGCAGTAAGCTGTGGTAACGCAACCCCATCCCATTCCGAGAAAAAAGAGCAAGCAAAGAGGCAAACGAAATAAAGTTCAACCCACCCAATTGGATTAAAATCATCAAAACAAATTGCCCCTTGAAGCTTAAGATGCTGCTGATGTCGAATGTACTCAGGCCTGTTACGCAGATTGCGCTGATCGTCGTAAAGGAGGCGTCCAGCAGGGACAAGCCCTGACCCGAGGTCGTCATCTCCGGAAGCAGCAAAAGTCCAGTTCCCAAAGCCCCAAGCAGCAGGAAACTCGTCACCAACATGCCAGGCGGGCTAATCCTCAATTGGGCCAAAAGCGAACTGGCTTTGCCTATCTCCAAGGCGATAAACAGCAGGAAGTACACCTGAACCACCACCATGAAGAACTGATCCAGTTGTTCAAAACCGAAAAGTCCCCCAATTGTGGACATGAGTTCTATGTTCAGCACGTTGATGCTGATGATGTTAACAATCATGTAGAGCATCAACAAACCCTCCCATTTGGATTCTTTGAGGTACTCGGCTGGGCTGAAGGAATAGAAGAATTCGAGGAGGTATTTAAAAATATAGAAACCGATGGTTCCTTTCAGTGTCCAATCCACCCATGCCTGGTCATCGGGTTCAAGCTTGAAGCCGTGGAAGAGGATCAGCGCAGCGACGGCTGCGATGCTGATGGGCACAGACAAATACCGCATGCCTTTGACAACCGGATTCTTGCTGTTGTAAATGCGCAGATTTACCCATTCCCGGGCAGCATCTACAGCGGTATTTTTCCCTTGCTTAGGCATGATTCAGTGCGCCGAACGCTTGGATTAAACGATTGGCCGCCTCTTGCAGGTCGTCTTGAGAAGCGGCAAAACTCCAGCGTATGTATCCGGGCAAACCAAAGGCCTCGCCCGGAACAGAAGAGACCTTTGCGGTTTCAAGCAGATGCAAACACAAGTCCGTGGCCGAATGAAAT
>JBILEM010000126.1:0-4878 GCA_044352085.1 Schleiferiaceae bacterium | reverse complement strand
AGTGGAAATAACAACAACGGACCGTGACTTTGTTCGCTACGACGCGTACGGAACCCCGACCTCCAACGCCGGCACCCACCGCGCTTGGATCCTTCCCCATGCCGCAGCAACGGCCGAATCCATTACCTTTATTTTGCCATGAGCGCCTTCCACGACCCCGACCAAGCCCATACCCTGGTCGCTGAACGCCAGCGCTTGGACGCTTTCTTCCACTTCGGCATCTCCGTCGACTGCGTCGTCTTCGGGTTTGACGGCACCGACCTCCAAATCCTGGCCATCGAGCGCGGTGCAGACCCCTTCAAAGGCTTCCAGGCCCTCCCCGGCGACTTGGTGCGCCCCGACGAAGACACGGACGCCGCCTCCTTGCGCGTCCTCCACGACCTCACCGGTCTCCCCGACATTTACCTCGAGCAGCTCCACACCTTCGGCCAAGTAGACCGACACCCCATGGGCCGGGTGGTCACGGTTGCCTACTATTCCTTGATCGACATCCGTCGCTACGCCCCGCAGCCGGGTTCCTGGGCCAGCCAAGCCCAGTGGGTGCCCATCGAGAAGATCGCCCACATGGCCTTCGACCACGCCCGTATTGTCTCCGTGGCCCTGAGCCACTTGCAGCACCGCATCCGCCACCGTCCCATTGGATTTGAGCTCCTCACCGAGGAGTTCACCCTTGCGCAGCTCCAGCTTCTGTACGAGGCCATCCTGGGCACGCAGTTCGACAAGGCCAATTTCCGCAAGAAGATTCTGGCAATGAATCTCCTCCAGCCCTTGGAGAAGATGCAGCGGGCTGTCCGTCACCGTCCAGCCAGGCTGTATCGGTTCGACGCCCAGCGGTACACGCACCTGATGGAGCGTGGGTTCTTATTTGAGTTGTAAGGGGTGCCCGGGGCGGCCGGGAAGTGGTTTTTGGGTGGGACAAGGGCGTAATATGCTATAAATGAGCAGATTATAATTGGCGCCTTGTCAATAAGTCGTCCAAAATGGGCGATAAATCACGCACAATGGTGCGTAAGTCATGCACGTCGGTTACTAAATCAAGCACAATGGTGCGTATTCCGACCAGCCCTTGGGGGCATTTGCGAACTCAGTCGGAATAGGAGAATTTCCTGTACGCGATCGGTTTTCGGAAACCGAACATGGTCCTTTAGGCGCTGATTACCAGCACAATGCCATCGACGGCATCGATGCGTCCCACGGTGCCGGCGTCGCACACCTGGCTGGCCTGGGCGGTCCGTGCTTGCCAGGAGGAGCCACGGTACTTGACGGTGCCGGTGCTGCCGCTGGTGGCGTAGGTTACGGTCGTTTCAACCACCGCATTTTGTCCGACGTGTTCGTTGTAGGAATCGGGGGCAGACCGAAGCCATTTCTTGAGGGCAGGTCGAAGAAGAACCAGGGCCAATACGGACAAGACGCCGAAAAGTCCCAATTGTTGGCTGATGGTCAGGGGGAGGCCCACCCACAAAAGCCCGCCGGTGAGGCAAGCACCCAGTCCGATGGGCAAGAGGACGAAGGCCCCGGAGGCCATTTCCAAGGCCATCAACAGCAAACCGGCGGCGAGCCAAAGGATGTAGGGTTCCATAGCTGAAATGGGTAGCGTATTGGTCGCTTATTTGGTGTTTTTGGCTGGAGCGGCGGGGGTCCCTGCTGCGCCGGAGCCGCTGGACTTCACCACGGACATGGCGGCGGCAATCATGGAGCCCATGTCGGCGAAATTAGCGGGCAAAATCATGGTGTTCGTGGACTTGGCGAGCTTGCCGTATTGTTCCACCAAATTCTCGGCTACGCGGAGCTGGACGGCTTCCATACCGCCGGGCGACTGAATGGCGTCGGCGATTTTCTTGATGCCCTCTGCAGTTGCGTCGGCCACGGAAATGATGGCGGCGGCTTGGCCCTCGGCCTGGTTGATTTGCTGCTGGCGCAGGGCCTCTGACTCCAAAACGACCTTCTCCTTCTGGCCCTCGGCCACATTCACCGCGCTTTGCTTTTCGCCCTCGGAATACAGAATGGTTGCGCGCTTTTCGCGCTCGGCCTGCATTTGCTTTTCCATCGCCATCAAAACGGTTTGCGGCGGCGTAATGTTCTTGATTTCGTAGCGCAACACCTTCACACCCCAGCCGGCAGCGGCTTCGTCGATGGCCGCAACCACCGCCACGTTGATGTTCCCGCGTTCCTCGAAGCATTTGTCGAGCACGATTTTACCGATTTCCGACCGCATCGTCGTCTGCGCCAACTGGGAAACGGCGAACATGAAGTTGCTGATGCCGTACGACGCCAACTTGGGCTCCATCACCTGGTAAAACACGACGCCGTCGACCGCAACCTGCACGTTGTCCTTGGTGATACACACTTGTTCGGGGATGTCCGCCGCCACCTCTTTCAGGGTGTGTTTGTAGGCAATCCGGTCCACAAACGGAATAATGATGTTCAGCCCCGGACTCATCGTGCTGTGGTATTTCCCCAGCCGCTCCACAATATAGGCGGTCTGTTGCGGCACCACTTTGGCGCCCATCAGGACCACCAAAATCAGGAGAATTACCAAAGAAATCGAGAGTACAGGCATGGTCGGGTGGGTTAGGTTCCCTTAAAGGTACGACGAATTTTGGGTCGACAAAACCCGCTTCCAGCCGCCGATTTTGCTGGACGACATACGCACCATTGTGTTCGACATACGCACCATTTTGACCGACTTACGGACCAATGTGCTTGCTATTCCGACCAAATTGGTCGACTTTCCGTCCACGTCGGACGACTTGCCGACCAGAAAATATTTTTTACTTCTGAATATCAATCACTTAACCCAGCCCTTCCCCGCATCACCCAAAAAAACACCGGCGGCACCGCCGCCAATAACATCATCCCCGGATACCCCGTCGGCATCTGGGGCGACTCCTCCAAGTGCCTTAAAATCGGATAAGGTCGATGCGGATGCGCATGGTGGTCCGAATGCCTCGACAGGTTAAAGAGCATGGCCCGTCCCACCCAGTGGTTCGAGTTCCACGAATGCTCCGCGTTGGGGTCCTCGTACCGACTGGCGCTGATTTTCTTCCGCGTCAACCCGTAATGCTCAATGTAATTCACCGTTTCCAGCAGCAGCGCCCCAAAGAACGCGGCTCCGACGAAGCCCGCCAATGCGGCGGCACCCCCGACGAAGCCCACCCCCAGCACCAAGGCCGCCTGGAACCCCCAAAACCGCACCGTCAGGTTGTGCAGCAGCCGGCCCTTGGCCCGCTGCTGCCCCAGTCGGTACGCACTCACCGCACCCGTGATGAGCGTCCGCGGCAAAAACCGGTACAGCGACTCCCCCGGCCGGGCCGACGACGGATCGTCCGGCGTCCCGACGTTGCGGTGGTGTCCGTAGTTGTGTTCCACAAAAAAGTGCATGTACAGCGACGTCGCCAGCAAGCTCCACGCCAGAAACTGGTCTCGCCGGTTTGTCCGGTGTCCCAGCTCGTGCGCCACGTTGATGCCCAGCACCCCGCAGCACAGCCCCATTCCCAGCGTCAGCCCCACGCGGTCCGACCAACTCTCCGGCAAATCCGTCGCAAAAACGTACAGAAACGCCACCAAACACGCCCACTGCACCGGCACCACGGCCCGAAGGGCAGCGTCGTACCCCGGCTGACGCACGGCCTCGTCCTCTTCCTCTGGCGACAAATTATTTGGGTCCGGCTTCCAAAAAAGCTCCATCAACGGAATCACGCCAAAGGCATACACCATAGGCGACCACGCCCAAACCCCGCCCCACGCGAGCCCAGCGGCCAACAGCAGCGGCAAAATGAAGACCAGGAGGAAGGGGAGCATGGGCGATTCGGTGTTTGTTCTAGGTTGGTCGGCTGCAGCAAGTTAGAAAATTTTTAATCGCATGAAAAGGGCGCGACTATTTGTGTTTTCGTTCGCCCATGTATCTTTAAGCAGTGGCGCAATGTTGTAAATGGTACAGAACCTATCCGTTAGAATCGTGGGAAAAGCACGGGCTTTTAGCTGAATCTAGCTCTGCCGTGCGCGGCATTACAACGGTGATGGTTTTTCTTGCATTTGGTTTTTTAGTACCCCCCTCCCTCTCCGCCCAAACCACCCCGCTGGACGCGTGGATCACCCCCGCCCAGTGGGACGCCCTGTTCCCCCGTCGGGCCGGAACCTACGGCGCTCACCCGCAGGGCTACAGTGCGGATTTTTATTCCTTTGCGCACCTCAAGCAAGCCGTAACGGAGCTGTCGGACTACACCGTGCGGATTCGGAAGAAGCCCGGCGTCTGGGGCAATTGGGTCACCGTCACCCGGAAGTCGACGGGCTCAACGTCGGTGTACGAGGCGGTGGACGCGGCGTGGCTGGCGCATCCCGCACCGGAAGACACGGTGGATGTGGACTTTGCGGCCTTTGCCAACGAGTCGGACTCTTTGAACAACCGTCGGGAAGTGGCTGCTTTTTTGGCGAATATTTCCAAGGAAACCACCGGCGGATGGCAATTGCCCGTGGGGGGCGGTTCCGTTGGCGACTACGCCCTCTGGGGCCTCTACTTTGTCCACGAAGTGGGGTACACCACCGCCAACAGCGCCGGGGCCTACAGCCAGCCGCACGCGGAATACCCTCCCAATCCGGCCAAGGGCTACTACGGACGCGGCCCCATCCAACTCTCCTGGAACTACAACTACGGCCAATTCAGCAAGTTCCTTTTCAACGACAAAAACGTTTTGCTCAACGACCCGGACTCCGTCCAACGCAACGGGGTGCTTGCCTTCCAGTCGGCCCTGTGGTTCTGGATGATGCCCCAGTGCCCCAAGCCGTCGTGCCACCAGGTCATGCACGACTTTTGGCAGCCCGACTCCACCGAATACGCGGCCCCGAAGATGTATGCCAAAGGGTTTGCGCACACCAACA
>JBILEM010000125.1:0-4879 GCA_044352085.1 Schleiferiaceae bacterium | reverse complement strand
CAACCGGAGCGCATAAGTTCTATTGGATGTACAACGGAGACACGCTGGGCAGTGGGTTTGGCATCAGCGACAGTTTGATCCATACCTGGAATTTGGCGTCCAGCGGGAATCTGTATTTTGTAGGGATTGATACCATTTTTGGGTGTGCTGACACGGCAACCGCTCAGGTAGTGATCTCCCAGAATTATCCGGCCTACATTCCCAATGCCTTCACGCCCAATGCCAATAACACCAACGACGCGTGGACGGTTCAACTCTTAAATATCGACAACCGCGTACACCGCGCGTGGATATTCAATCGATTTGGAGGGTTGGTGTATCAAGTTGAAAACGACGAAGTGTCCTGGCAAGGAACCTCACCGAATGGCACTCCTGCTGAATCAGGAGCTTATGTGTATGTTCTGGAGTATACCGACCTGAACGGCAGATTTTACCGGGTCACGGGAACGGTAAACCTGATCCGATAGAGGATTACTTCACCTTGACTTTTTTGGACTGCGCAATGGTCGTCCGGATGGCGGTAGGCAGTTGAACCGCATCGCAATTGGTACTAATACCGGCGATTTGGGTCAATTCGGAAGGGGTTGCATTCGCCCGGGTGGGTGAAAAGACCAGGGACGTTCCGATTGACAAAGACGAAGAGAGGCGTTGTTCTTGGCTCCACCCCACAATGGCCATGAGGGGGTCGTTCCGAAGCGCGTCTACATTGGGGGCATTCACCCATTCTTGGAAACGGATAACGTCCGTGAACAGGGAATTGTCGTACCAGTTTTTGGTGGCACGGTACAAGTCGGGGTGGCTGGTTTTGTAATTGGCGAGCACTTCGGGGAGCAGGGTGCCGGGGTAGACGTTGTAGGCCAAAAAGAAGGCGTTGTTCGCCAGAGAGGCATCTTGCTCCAGTTGGAACTGCGTGAAATGGGATTTTTGGTACCGCGTAATCTGGCGTTTGACAGCGGTATCTGCCGGGTTGGAAGCCAGCGTGGCCAGAAGCGGCGCCACGTCGGAGGCAAAAACCAATGCGGCTGTTCCACGGGCCAAAACGAGGGTAGCCACGGATGAGGCCCGATCCAATTTTGAAATTGGACAAGGACTATCGATAGCGCTCAGGGCTCCCTTTTGGTACGTGTAAAAGGCATTGTCTCCCTGGGCATTGGCCTTGGAAACCATGGAAAACAGTTGGTTATACGCCTGGATCAGATCGTCGGTCGAATGGTTTGCCCATTCACCCGACGCACTGGACGACACGGGTCCCGTGATTAGGCGGGTAGCCAGGGATTTATCAACCAAGGGTTGAGACAAAAGGGGCCACGTTGCTTTGGATTTTTTGGCAAGGACCTTGGACTGAAGCAATACCCAGGGGCGTCGATTCAAATGCCCCGTAGCCACAACCGTCAAGTCGTTGAGGTACATCCAATTTCCCGCGGACTCCCCTTTCATATAGCATTTGGGCCATTCGCCTTGCCACGGCAAGGCAAGCGATGCAGCCCCGGCGAATGCAATGGAATCTCCCTTGCTGTGCTTTTTTGCAAATCCGCGGAAATCGAAGTAAGCGGTGCTTAAAGCATCCGCGGTGGTCAAGATCAAGCCCGTCGGATCTACAACTGCCCCCCATTGCGTACCATAAAATTGCACCAGTCCGGCTCGTTCTTGCTCGCTTAAATCAGAAAAAGATTTGGTTTGAGCCGACAACGCAATGGGGCTCAGCAACAAAAGGCCAAAAAGAGCTGAAAGAATGGGATTCCGCATGGGGTGTTGCAGGTTGAAGATGGAAATGGACAATCAAGAAGTTAGGGAAGCCGAAAGGTATTCCCGGTTCATCCGCGCGATGTTTTCCAAGGAGATGCCTTTGGGGCATTCCACTTCGCAGGCCCCGGTGTTGGTGCAGTTGCCAAATCCTTCGAGGTCCATTTGACGGACCATGTTCTGGACGCGTTCTGCCGCTTCCACTTTGCCCTGGGGCAGAAGGGCGAGCTGGGAGACCTTGGCCGAAACGAAGAGCATGGCGCTGGCGTTTTTGCAGGTGGCCACGCAGGCTCCGCAACCGATGCAGGTTGCCGCGTCGAAGGCGGCGTCGGCGTCGGCTTTGGGGACGAGGATGGCGTTGGCGTCCAGGGTGTTGCCGGAGGTGTTGACAGACACGTACCCACCGGCTTGGATGACGCGGTCAAAGGCAGAGCGGTCTACCATCAAGTCTTGGATGACGGGGAAGGCCTTGGCGCGCCAGGGCTCTACGGTGATGGTGTCTCCGTCTTTGAAGGTGCGCATGTGCAGCTGGCAGGTGGTCACGCCGCGGTCGGGGCCGTGGGCTTCGCCGTTGATGAACATGGAGCACATGCCGCAAATGCCTTCGCGGCAGTCGTGGTCAAAGGCGACGGGTTCTTGTCCTTTTTGGATGAGATCAATGTTCAGTTCGTCGATCATCTCCAGGAAGGACATGTCTGGACTGACATTGGAAACGGGGTAGGTAACCATGTGGCCGGCGTCGGACGGGCCTTTTTGGCGCCAAATTTTGAGCGTCAGGTTCATTTGTAGGAGCGGGTAATGAGTTTGACGTATTCGTAGTTAAGTTCTTCTTGGTGGCGAATGGACTTTCCGGGGTCGCCGTCTTTGTGTTCCCAAGCGGCAACGTGGGCAAAGCGTTCGTCGTCGCGCAGGGCTTCGCCGTCTTCGGTTTGGTATTCGGTGCGGAAGTGGCCGCCGCAAGACTCCTCGCGTGTGAGCGCGTCCATGCACATCAGCTCGCCGAGTTCCATGAAGTCAATTACCCGGTTGGCTTTGTCCAATTCGATGTTCAGTCCGTCGCGTTGTCCGGGGATACGCACGTTTTGGAAGAAATCGGCGCGAAGTGCGCGGATGTCTTCGATGGCTTTTTTCAATCCGTCGGCGCTGCGGGCCATGCCGCATTCGTCCCACATGATTTTGCCCAGTTTGCGGTGGAAAACGTCTACGGGAACGGTTCCTTTGGCGTTTACGAGGGCTTGCTGGCGTTCTTCGGCGGCTTTTTCAGCGGCTTCGAACTCGGGCAAATCGGTGGAGATGGAGCCGGTGCGAATGTCTCCGGAGAGGTATTCGCCTACCGTGTAAGGGGCCACGAAGTATCCGTCGGCCAGGCCCTGCATCAGGGCGGAGGCTCCCAGGCGGTTGGCGCCGTGGTCGGAGAAGTTGGCCTCGCCCAGGGCGAAGAGACCGGGGACGGTGGTCATGAGGTTGTAGTCTACCCAGAGGCCGCCCATGGTGTAGTGCACAGCGGGGTAGATCATCATGGGAGTGCGGTAGGGGTTGTCGTCGGTGATCTTCTCGTACATCTGGAAGAGGTTACCGTACTTGGATTCGACGACTTTGGTGCCCAGGTCGATGATTTGCTCGTGGGTTGCGGCGTGCATGCCTTTGAGGTTGGCTTGCTCCTTGCCGTAGCGTTCGATGGCGAAGGCGAAGTCCAGGTAGACGGCTTCGCCCGTGGCGTTGACGCCGTGGCCTTCGTCGCAGCGTTCTTTGGCGGCGCGGGAAGCAACGTCACGCGGAACCAGGTTTCCGAAGGCGGGGTAGCGGCGCTCCAAGTAGTAGTCGCGCTTTTCTTCGGGGAGGTCGGTGGGCTTCAAACGGCCTTCGCGGATGGCTTGGGCGTCTTCTTTGTGGAGGGGGACCCAGATGCGCCCGTCGTTCCGCAAGGATTCCGACATCAAGGTCAGTTTGGACTGGTGTTCGCCGCTGACGGGGATGCAGGTGGGGTGGATTTGGGTAAAGCACGGGTTGCCGAAGAAGGCTCCTTTTTTGTGGGCGCGCCAAGCGGCGGTCACGTTGGAACCCATGGCGTTGGTGCTCAAGAAGAAGACGTTGCCGTAGCCGCCGGTGCACAACAAAACGGCGTGGGCGCTGTGGCGCTCCAGTTTGCCGGTAACAAGGTTTTTGGCGATGATTCCGCGGGCTTTGCCGTCTACGGTAACCACGTCCACCATTTCGTGGCGGTGGTACATTTTGACGCGGCCATTGGCAATCTGGCGAGACAGGGCGCTGTAAGCACCGAGCAGTAGCTGCTGGCCGGTTTGGCCTTTGGCGTAAAACGTGCGGCTCACCTGCACGCCCCCGAAGGAACGGTTGTCCAATTGACCGCCGTAGTCGCGGGCAAAAGGCACGCCCTGCGCCACACACTGGTCAATGATGCTGGCGGAGACTTCGGCCAAGCGGTGAACGTTGGCTTCGCGGCTGCGGTAGTCGCCCCCTTTGACGGTGTCGTAGAAGAGACGGAAAACGGAGTCACCGTCGTTCTGGTAGTTTTTGGCAGCGTTGATCCCTCCTTGGGCGGCAATGGAGTGCGCGCGGCGGGGGGAATCTTGGAAGCAAAAGGCCTTTACGTTGTAACCGAGTTCGGCCAACGAGGCAGCGGCGGAACTACCGGCCAAACCCGTTCCAACAACGATTACGTCGATGCGGCGTTTGTTGGCGGGGCTGACCAAGGGCACGTGGCCCTTGTATTCGGTCCATTTGTCGGAAATGGGGCCTTCGGGGATGCGGGCGTCGAGTTTCATGGAATTACGCGGCCAAATGGTTCAAGTAGATCACAACGGGAATCAGGGCAAACACCCCGGGGATAACAAGGGCAAAAAACGCGCCAACGGCACGGATGGCGGGGGTGTAGTTGGGGTGGTTAATTCCAAGTGTTTGGAAGGCGCTGGAAAAGCCGTGCCACAAGTGAAAACCGAGCATGGCCATGGAAAACACATAGAAAACGGTGTACCACAGTTGCTGGAAGGAGGTAACGGTCAAGGTGTACAAGTCTTTGACGGGTTCGCCGTCGATCAGAACGGTAGAGACGTTGCCGAAGTGCATTTCGTACCAGAAGCTCTTGAGGTGTACCACCAAAAAGACCAGGGTGAAGGTG
>JBILEM010000124.1:0-4918 GCA_044352085.1 Schleiferiaceae bacterium | reverse complement strand
TTGCTGCCATTTGTGTTTTCATCTCCCGAAGGTAACGCCCAATCCCCTTTTCCAAAAACCCGCCCCGCCTGCATGCAAAAAATCGCCAAAAAAGAAAGGGGCGCCTCTTGCGAGACGCCCCTCCTTTGGGCCCGGGCGCTTAGCGCCTGGAGTCCGATTTATCGCTGCACCGCAATGCGGATGGCAGAAGAACCTTGGTCTGTGGTCAGACGTACAAAGTACACGCCGTTGGGCAATGCACTTCCGTCCAAACGCAGGGAGTTCTCTCCGTTGTTCCAGGTGGTGTTGATCAAGGCCTGGCCTTGGATGTTCACCACTTGAACCGCTACGTCGCCGTAAGCAACACCGCGCTCCACCGTAAAGATGCCTGCAGTTGGGTTCGGGAATACATTCACCGTGCCCATGGCTTCGTCCAAGCTCAAACCGCAAACCACGCAGCGGCTGAAGCAGATGACAGGAACAACCGTGTCGTTGTTGGTCAAAACCAACTCGCGGTTGTAGTTGCCGCTTCCGTCGTTCACTGCACATGCGCCAGATCCAGCATTCAAGCTCTCTGCTCCACCCCAGGTGTTGCCGTTGATGTACTTGAAGTTCATGGTGCTGTTCAAAGGAGCCTCAACGGTTACTTTGTACACCATGCCGGTATCCAAGGTCATCATTGTTGCGGAAGGGTTCCAGCCTTGGAAGTTGCCTGCAACGTGTACGCCATCGGTGCTCACGCCACCGGCGCGGCTCATGTCTACAGACAAGGTGATGCTGTTCGTGCAATCCTCGCACTTCGCATAACATACCACGTCCAAGGTGTCGTAGGCGTAGGTTACCGTGTACTTGCGGTTGGTGAAACCACCGGTCGTCATGGTGCAGACCGTTCCAGGAGCCAATTGCTCGCTGGTGGCCCAGTTGTCCAAGGAGAACTTGTACTCAATCAAACCTGCGTTAAGCGGGAAGGATGCCGTCCAGATGCCATCGCCGTCGGCGTCGGACATAGGGTTGCTGTTGCCCGACCAGTTGTTGAACGTGCCGCTCACATAAGCCGTCGTAAAGCTTCCGCTGTACTTGTTCATGTTCACGTTAAACGTTACCCATGCCTGGCAATCGGAGCAAGACCCAAAGCATACCAGAGCAGCTGTTCCGGTAGGACCCGCAACGGTAAACGCACGGTTGTAGTTGCCGCTGCCGTCGTTGACCGCGCAGGATCCGGTGGTTGCACCCAATCCTTCTGCGTTTGCCCAGCTGTTGCCGTTGATGAATTTGTAAGACAACGCCGTACCCACCGTGGTGTTGATGGTGTACTCGTAGATGCCGTCGCCATCAGGGTCCAACATCGGCGTAGAGCCGGGGTTCCAGCCTTGGAAGTTGCCTGCGATGTGCACGCCGCTGGCGCTAACTGTCTGCTGGTTCATGTTCACACGAACCACGTAGGTAGCTGGCTGTGAACAGTTCATCGTGAAGATGGTGGAGTCGTAGCTCGGGATCAAAGTGGTAGCCCCTCCTGGATCGTACGGGAAGTTGCCCGTGTCTTGCAGGATGAGCTTGTTGCCCCAAGAGCACAAGTTCTCCAAGCGGTACCAGCCGGTGTTTGTTCCGTCAAATAGACCATCTCCGAACGAGTCGGTGATTTTGAACTTGTACGTTCCGCTCAACGGCAAAGAAATGGTGTCGATTTTCGTTGCTGCAGCTACGCTGTACGTAGACAAATCCGTGTAGGGACCTCCTACTTTGTATACCACACCGGTGGTGGCGTTGCTGATTCTATAAGACACTTCGGAACCGTAGAGGTCTGTTAGCAAGTGCATGCGCACGTTGCCCGTGGGGGCCAGGGTACCGTACACTTTGAAATCGTCTACGGCCCAATACCAACCGTACTGTCCGCCGTCGTTGAATCTCAAGCGGGCTTTGAAGGCAGCGCCCTGGTAAGCGGTCACGTTGTACTTCTTGGTGACGGGAGCCGTCCAAGAACCGCTGGTAGCCACCATGGAGTCGATTTTCACCCAAGCGCCTGCAGCGTTTAACACTTCGACGTAGCCTTTCTGGCCGGTCAAGCTGCGGTAGTACTGCTTGAACTCCACGTACAAGGTGTCGTAGCCCGCTGCATTGATGGATGGAGATTGGAGTACGGAGTTGGACGTAATGGTTGTGGCTCCAGCCGCGTCGTCGTCCACCATCACAAACGGAGTTCCGTTGATGGAGGAGTTGGTACCGTAGGTGGTCTTAGGTCCCCACAATGCGCCAGAGGTCGCAGAGGTGGTCCAGGTGCACGGAACACCGGTGTTGAAGTCTACGTTGTAAGGCATGGCAGTAGAAGGCAGGGGCGCGAAAGTCGCGTTCGCCGTTACTACAGGTCCCATGCACGCTTCGCTGATTTTCCAGTCAAAGAAGTAGTAAGCGCGGGTTCCACTGTAAGCTCCTGTTGCGGTTGTAAATTGAACCGAATCCACTTGGCCCAATCCGGCCAAGTTGTACGGGTAGGTGTGGCCTGTAGGCAAGGCGGTAGAACGGTACATGACGCCCGTGGTTCCTGCCAACTGCTCAATGTTGATCAAATACCGACCGGGGGCAAATGCCAGTCCTACCGGAACTTTGATGTTCGCGGGGGTGGTTCCGCTGTTGACGGCAGTAATTGGCGCAGAGGAGTAAAGCAATGCGCCTCCATTCAGTCCGGTAAAGATCTTACCCTTGCGCTCGTAAACACGAATTCGGAAGTTCACCGTTCCGCCGTTGGCGGTAGGGAATACCCGAACGGTGGTGGAGTCCCATGTGAACGGAGTGGTAACGGCCAACCCGGTGTAGTTTGTAAAGTTTCCTCCTGGAGCTGTGTTGTAACCTACTAAGCTCGCTCCAGTCGTTGCGTTGTTTGCTGCAGCAAAAAGAGCTGTGCTCGGACCGCCGGAAACACGTCCTTTGGTGTTGTCGTCGGTGATCAAACGACCGGAAACGGTCGTGTTGGCGGTGATGGCTCCGGTTGTGTAGGAAGCTCCTGTTCCAACGGTAGAACCGTTAGCCGCTACCCACATCATGGAGTAGTTGGGGTTGCTCCACGTTGCGGTAAACGTAACGGGGGCTGGGCCGCACGACGTTTGGTTGCCGATGGTGGGAGAAGCGGTGAGCGGGCAGCTCGAAATAAAGCAGGCCGTGGTGACAAACTTGCCATAAACATAGTTAGCCGCCGTTGTTGGGGTCAGGGTAGTTACAGGTGTTTGCGTAAAAATGGTGTTTCCTGCGGAATTTTTCACAGACAGGCCAATTTCATCCGGATACCCTCCAGGAGCCAAAATTTGCACCCGAACGGAGTCGTTTTGGCATAGCATAACGATGGCGGTCGAATTCGCATTGGGTGTCGCCCCGTTTTGACCGGAACAGACACTCGCTCCACCCGGACAGGTGTAGGCAATTGTATCCATACTGGTCCAGGTGCCTGCCACTTTCTGCTGCAGCACCACGGATCCTCCGTTCCAAGCGTCGCCGTACGAATCCGTCATGAAGACGGTAAAGGCACACTTGTTGGCCGGAGGACACTGCGCAAAGGCTGCCGTCGCCGACAGAACCAAAAGCGCCACTAAGGTGTAAAGTTTCCTCATTGGTTGTTTGTTTTTGTGTTAATTAACAAGCGGAAAGGTAAAGCAATTATCGTTTCCTCGGCGAATACGTTGTGGAAAACTTTATTTTTTCGCGGTTTTCTTCCGGTTCGTGCAACGGTTCGCAGGGGAGCAAATCCTCCTTGGCTTCGCGCGGCAAGCGTTGGTACCAACCGGTTCCTTCCGTTTTCCAAGCCAATTGTTCGTCGGACACTTGTTTGACAATTTTGGCGGGATTTCCAACGGCCACGCTGCGCGGAGGAATCTGCATGCCTTGGGGCACAAAACACAAGGCTCCCACAATGCTTTCGTCGCCAATAACCGCTTGGTCCATCAAGACCGCGTGCATGCCAATCAGGCAATTCTTTCCGACGGTGGCGCCGTGCACAATGGCTCCATGACCGATGTGGGCCGCTTCGTGCAGAACGACATCCTCCCCTGGAAACACATGGACCACACAGTTTTCCTGGATGTTTGCTCCGGCATGGACGGTGATTCGGCCCCAGTCTCCGCGCAACACCGCGCCCGGACCAATGTACACGTCGGGCCCAATCCAAACGTCGCCCGTCACATTGGCTTCGGGGTGCACGTAGGCACTGGGGTCTACTATGGGGCGAAGGCCTTTAAAGGAGTAAAACATGGCGTAGCAATTTTAGGGAAGGAGGACGAATTCCGGAGGGTTGCGTTTTTCGCTTACGCCCGTTCCAAAACGACGGCATACCCTTGTCCGACGCCGATGCACATCGTCACCAAGGCATAGCGTTTCTTGCTTTGGGCCAAATGGCGCGCAGCCGTCAAGGCCAATCGGGCTCCCGACATGCCGAGGGGATGTCCCAGGGCAATGGCTCCGCCGTGGGGATTGATGCGGGGATCCAAGTCGTCCAGGCCGAGCGCACGGGTGCAGGCCAACACCTGGGCGGCGAAGGCCTCGTTGAGTTCGATGAGGTCCATGTCTGCCAGGGTGAGTCCGGCGCGCTGCAGGGCAAGTTGGCTGGCGGGGACGGGGCCAATGCCCATGGTTCGGGGCTCCACCCCGGCGGAGGCGCCGGCGACCACGCGGGCCAGGGGTTGGAGATGCTGGTCCCGCAGGCCTTGTTCGGAGGCCAGCAACAGGGCGGCGGCGCCGTCGTTCAGGCCGCTGGCATTGCCCGCAGTAACCGTTCCGTTTTGGGGGCGGAAGGCCGGGCGCAGGGCAGCCAAACCTTCTGCCGTGGTCTGGGGCTTGGCAAATTCGTCGGTGTTGAACAGAACGGGGTCGCCTTTTCGTTGGGGCAAGGGGACGGCCATGCGTTCGCCGGCCAAAAATTCGGAGGCTGCGGCAGCGCGTTGCTGGCTGCGGGCGG
>JBILEM010000123.1:0-4935 GCA_044352085.1 Schleiferiaceae bacterium | reverse complement strand
ATGTGGCGAAAACGGATGAAGGGCCGGGCCACCAAGCACGCCCGGCGGCGGGACCCGTCGGTGCAGCGGTTCAAGTGTTCGCGGCAACGGGACACCGGCAACCGCATCGCCAAGCGTTGAGGCCGGGTGTCCCCCAAGGCTTAGCGTGCACCGCGATCAATTACCGGAACGTGTACGCAACACCCGTGACTTGAGTCAATAAATCCTGAGGCGCATCCAAAACCCGGGCATTGCCTTCGGGAGTGGGGGAAACCGGGCTGTTTTGGGCCAGGTAGTCCAACATCGTGCTGTGCAGGGTATGGGGGGTGTTTCGCGCGTTTTTGACCCCTTTGATGCGGCACAGCATGTCCTGCGGATCTCCGTCGCGTTCGCATGCGCTGAGCACGTACATGCGCTCGGGTTGCAACGGAACACCGGCAATGTGCACCGACTTTACCCGCTGCCCTTTGGGTTTGTAGGCGCAAAATTCCACCTGCATGCCCTTGAATTTGATGACCCACCCGCCAAAACGTTCGTTGGCCTTGGATGCAAACACGTTGTTCAATTCTTTTTCCAACCAGTCCAAAATCTGCTGACCGGAGGCCTCCGCAATGCGAACGGTGCTGTCCACCGGAAGCATGTCAAACACGTAGCCGTGGGTGATGGGAATCAGCCCGTCGGCCCCCGGAGTGGTGCGGGGAGGGCAGAAGCGAAACCCGTTGGACAAGACCACGTCCACCTCGGGCAACCGCCAGTGCAAGGCGTCCAATACCATTTGGTCGATGGGGTTTTCCACCACAAAATACCGGTACAGAGGTACTTTGCTGGTGCCCACCACCTTTTGGATGGTGTCCCGAAAAGGGCCCTCTTGCGCCGCCAACAACGTGGCTACGGAAGCATCCGCCGGGTATTTTTTGGAATCGATTTCGTCCAGGGCGTACGTGGAGTGGACCAATTTTCCCGCGTTGAAATGCAGCTCCAGACGGCCGACAAAGGAGGCAAACGCGCCGGGTTCGACCACCTTGGAGTAGGTGCAAACGATGGGTTCCCGTACGCGTTCGTGGGTGTCTCCGCCCAAGATGTAGTCCACGCCAGCGCATTCCGGCAAGTTGGCCAGGTGGATTTGCTGGGACAGCCCCAAGTGGGCCACCACCAGAATCGCCGCGCATTGCTCTTGGTTCCGCAAAACATCTACGTAATGCGCCAAATTTTCTTCCGGCGCCGTGTATTGGATGCCCTTGGAGTAGTTGGGGGACTGACGCAAGGGGACCAGCGGGTCCGTGTACCCCAAAAATCCAACTTTGATGCCGTCCACCTCCCAGATGGAGTAGGGCGGAAAAATCAATTCCCCGCGCGAGCCGTCCGGCTTGACGTGGTACATGTTGGCGCAGACTTTGGGCGCATGGAGGCTGCCCAGCAAGCGCTGCATGGCCTGCTTGTAATAAATAACTTCCCAATTTCCAGGCAAGTACAAGTCGTAGTCCAAGGCATTCAAGATTGGCACCAAGGCGGCTCCGGAAGTGGCAACAGACAATTCGCTGCCCTGGAACATGTCGCCGGTGTCAATCAAGTACGACGCGCCTTTGCGTCGGATTTTTTTCAAGTAGGTAGCCAGGTGGGCATAGCCCCCCGTTGTGCGGAATACGGCCCGGTTGTCTTCCCAAAACAGTTCGTCGTGCGGGTGGATTTGGCAGTGCACGTCGGTGGTTTGCAGAATTTGGAGCACCGTGCTGCCGTCCGCGGATTTCAGGGGTTTTCCGTGGGGACCCGTTGACCCGGAGGAAGCTTCCTCCAAAGGCGCGGCCAAGGCGGCTGGTCCGCCCACCAAAACGGCTCCGGAGGCCAAAGTGGCCTGCTTCAAGAAAGACCGACGTGACTTATTTTCCATTTTTTGCTTTTCGGGCGTCTGAGGCCGCTTCAATGGGACCAAACGGCCCGTATTTGTGTTCTTTTTCGCTGAAACCGTCGGCAAACGGGCCAAACGGGTGGTCAAACGGTTTCTCCCCGATTCGGGGCCAGTCGGCACGAATGTCCTTGCCCGGCCGCGGTTGGCTGTTCACAAAAGCCGCCAAGTCCCACGCTTCTTCGTCCGTCAAAACCGGTTCTGCATGTTCGACGCCCTGGGGCATGTTGTATTTGACGTATTTCGCAAAGTTGGAAAGCCGGTACAAACCGGCTCCGGTGTTGTAGCTTTTCGCGCCCCACAGCGGAGGGTAGGTGTATTCTACGCCGTCCGGAGCCATAATCCCTTCCCCCGAGGGCAAGTGGCACCGGGCGCATTGGGCGGCATATACGTCTTTGCCCCGGAGGGGATCCGCCGCCCGGTCCAGGAAGGCCAATTGCTTCAACCCCGAACCGGCTGGTTTTTCGCCTTTGGGCACGTCCTTGCCCAAAAACCGGATGTAGGCCACGATGGCGCTCATTTCCGCGCTGGTGGTGTCCAAGGCCCGACCGTTGAGGCTGCGCTCAAAACAGTCGTTCACCCGTTTGTAGACGTTCTCCAACTTCCCCGAACGCGCTCGGTATTTGGGGTAGGTGCTGGCGACGGCGCCGTAGTTGTTTCCAAAAGGCTGGGTGCCCGCCTTGAGGTGGCAATTTTGGCAGTTCATGCCGTTGGTGGCCCCGGCGCGGACCGTCCCCTTGGGACCAAAATATCGGGCCGTATGGGCAATCAGGTCTTTGCCGTAGAGGATCTTGGATTTCTCTGGGCCATCGGGCAGGGCATCCGCATCGGGACTCGTCCAGAACGCCTCCTCGGAAAGGATATCCGAGCTTTCCTCGGAAACATCGGTCTTCGCGGGGTCCGGCGTCCACGTGTTGTGCCAAGCAGCATCCACCTTTTTCCACGATTGCTGAAACCACGGAGCCGGTACGGTAAAGAAAACCACGTAAACCAAAAGGCCCACGTTGAATAGGACCAACAGCATCAAGGCACGCAGCAGTCCCAGCCAGGGTTTTGCCCCGTTGGGTGGCACCGGTGAAGGTTTTCGTTGTTCGTCGGAATCAGAAAGTGCCATGGGGCCGTTTCAATGGGGAAGTTTGTCCCGCACCAATCCGTACGCGTAGGTTCCCAATACGGCACTGACAAATACCACGGCAAAGGGCCAGTAGCCGTATCCCAGGTTGACGACGATGGGACCCGGGCACGCACCGGTGATGGCCCAACCCATGCCAAACAGACTGCCTCCCAACAAGGCCTTGATCCAGCCGGGTTCTTTGGCGGCAAATTGGATTGGATTTCCTTGAATGTCTTTGACTTTGAAGCGTTTAATAAGCGCTACCCCAACCACCCCGAGGGCTACGGCGGACCCAATGATGCCATACATGTGGAAGGACTGGAAACGGAACATTTCTTGAATGCGGTACCAAGACATGGCCTCGGATTTGGCCATCACAATGCCAAAAAAGACGCCAACAAGCAGGAATTTTAAAAATTTCATAGCCAGTAGTTAAAACAAGTAGGGGAAAAAGACATGGGTCATCAGCAATCCTCCTGCGAAGAAGCCAATGACGGCAATGAGCGAGGGCAACTGCAGGTTGGACAAACCGCTGATGGCGTGGCCGGAAGTGCATCCTCCGGCGTAGCGGGTCCCAAATCCAATCAACAGGCCACCGGCCACCAGAAAGATCCACGTTTTAGGGTCCTGCATGCCGGCGGCCCCATACAGTTCACTGGGCTGCATGCCCTCTGGTGCTGTGAATCCTAACGCTTGCAAGTCCGCAACGGTAGAGGGGGCCAATTGCACCACATCTGTACCCGGCGCAGTGAGGTACTGGTGGGCCACAAATCCCCCCAGGGCGGATCCTCCCAAGAAAACGAGGTTCCACAATTCGTTGCGCCAATTGAAATCGAAGAATTTGGCTTTGGGACGCAAGACAGCGGCGCAAACGGTGCGCAAATTGGAAGAAACACCGAACGACTTTCCAAAAAAGTTCAAGGTCAGCATAACGCCTGCAATGAGCATTCCAGAAAACCACCACGGCCAGGGGTGCAAAATAAATTCCATATCGGGCAGATTAAAATTCCTCAAAAATACCGGAAGAATGGGTGGCTTGGGTGACCCAGGTTACAGAAAAGGGAAAAACTTCTGCCCCGAAGGATTTCAAAGGACCCCCTTTATTCCCCGGCGACGGCCTGGTCGATGGCGCGCAAGAACGTGGCCACTGGCTGCGCTCCAGACACGGAAAACTTCCGGTTGAAGACGAAGAAGGGCACGCCCCGGATGCCGAACCGGTCGGCCATCTTTAGGTCTGCCAAGGCTTCGTCTGCGTATTGCCCGGTTTCCAGCTGGGCACGGGCCTCGCCTTCATCTAGGCCGGCCTCGGCAGCCAACTGCGCCAGCGCGGCCAGGTCGTTCAGGTCCCAGCCCCGGGTGAAGTGGGCGTGAAAGAGCAATTCTTTTAGGGCGCTGGCTTTTCCGAACGGACGGGCCCAGTGCAACAGCCGGTGGGCATCTTGCGTATCCAGAACCCGAACCAAGTCGAACCGAAAGTCAATTCCCAGGGCGGCCCCTTGCTCGGTTACTCCGCGGGTGATTTCCTGCGTTTGTTCCAGGGTCCAGCCTTTCTTTTGGGCCAAATGCGGTAGGGAGGGCTGCCCCAATGCGGTGGGGTCCACGTCCGGATCCAATACAAAAGTGCGCCAGATCCAGTCGGCGTGCACGGATGGACGCTCGGCCAATGCGGCTTCCAACCGGCGTTTGCCCAAGTAGCAAAAGGGACAGGCGATGTCTGAAAATATTTCGATGGTCAGGGGAGTGGGGGCCATGGGAGCAGGTAGGTGCGATTTTAGTGATCGCCGTGCTCGTGGTCCCGGTCTTCGTGGTCTTTTTCCGAGGCCGGTTTGTCGCCCGCGGATTCAAGCACGGAAGATTCAGCCCCTTCGGGCGCAGTACGCAACTCGGTGTGGCGAATTTTGCCCCCGTAGTTCGCGGTGTAAGCGCCGGCGAAGGTGGT